>JBNNED010000103.1:0-12106 GCA_050285825.1 Verrucomicrobiales bacterium
GTCTCTGGTCTCTGGTCTCTTAAAATCTAAAATTCCCATGCCCACTTCTCCTCAAAAAAACGCGCTCCTCACCCTCAGTCTCTTCGCTGCTACCGCCTGTCTCGGCTGGTATCTCATCGCCCCCATCTTTCGCTCACAGCCCACTGAAGCGGATTCCTCAAGGAGCTTAGGCGTCTCGCCTGAGTCTCAGCAAACAGGGAGCTTAGGCGTCTCGCCTGAGTCCGAAAGCCCAAGGAACTTAGTCTTCTCGACCGAGTCTGAAAGCCCAGGGAGTTCCGAAGTCTCTCCTGAGTCCCCAGCCACCAAAAAACCACAAAAACCCACCCGCCAGCTCGAAAAACTCGACCGCGCCCTCGTCGCCCTCGATCAAAAAGACAAAGTCTATCTCACCTGGCGCATGCTGGGCGACGACCCCGCCGACATCGCCTTCAACCTCTACCGCAACGGGCAGAAAATCAACGCCGAGCCCATCGCCGATTCCACCAACTACCTCGATGCAGGCGGCAGCGTGAAGGACGAATACAGCCTCGGCACCCTGCTGGCCGACGGCAGCGAGAAAAAATCCCCCGTCACCGCCGTCTGGCCCCGCAAGGCCGCCACCCGCGCGGAGAGAAAAAAAGCCGTTCCCTGGCTTGAAATCCCCCTTGATCCTCCCAGTGAGCAACACGTTCCCGGCGACATGTCCGTGGGTGATCTCGACGGCGACGGACGTTACGAACTCGTTTTCGAGTGGGAAGGCCCCCAACCTTATCTCGAAGCCGTGAACCTCGATGGTCAAAGCCTCTGGCGCATCGCCTGCGGCCCCAACGTGGACAAGGCCAAAACGGCCATCCTCGTTTACGACCTCAATGGCGACGGACGCGCCGAAGTGGCTTGCAAAACCGGCCCCGGCACGAAGGACGGCACCGGAAAATTCCTCTCCCACGGCCCCGCCGCCGACGATGACGACTCCGCGCTTCTCGATCGCGCCACCTACAAATCAAGACCGACTCACCTGCTGGAGGAGGTTTACATCACCGTTTTTGACGGCGCGACGGGCCGCGAACTCACCACCGCTTTCTACGAACCGCTCATCGGGCCGAGAGACGAGATGAAAGAGAACTGGGACGACTCCCACGGCTACCGCGCCAACTCCATCAAGGCGGCCGTTCTCCACCACGCCGAGCACGGTCCCCTTCTCGTCTTCTGCCGGGGCATTTACAGCCGCATTTCCGCCTGCGCCTTCCGCTGGACGGGCGATTCCCTCGAAAAAGTGTGGACCTTCGATACCAAAGGCCACCCCGAATACGAGGGCTATCGCGGCCAGGGCAACCACAGCGTGGCCGTCGGCGATGTCGATGGCGACGGCTCGGACGAACTCATCTACGGCGCCTGCGCCATCGACCACGACGGCACCGGCCTCTACACCACCGGACGCGGCCACGGGGACTCCCACGCCCTCGGCGATCTCATGCCCGACCGCCCCGGCCTCGAGTTCTACCAGGGTCACGAGAACTCCACCTACGGCATCTCCATGCGCGATGCCGGCACGGGCGAAATCATCTGGGAAAAGCTGAGCGAGGGAGACGTTGGGCGCGCTTGGGCCGCCGATGTCGATCCCGCACACCGGGGGGCCGAGTGTACCTCTACCGCCACCAAAAACCTCGACTGCCACGGCAAGGAAATCGGGGAACGTTACAACCCTTATTCCCAGCTCATCTACTTCGACGGCGACGTGCAGCGCGACCTGCGCGGCGGCATAGCCATCGATGACGGCTCGGGTCCCCACGGGCGCATCCTCACGGGCTGGTACTACGGTGCCGACACCATCCACCACACCAAAAAAGACGCCAACCTCGTCGCCGATCTCATTGGTGACTGGCGCGAGGAGGTCGTTTTCAGGCGTTTCGATAACAAGGCTCTCATCATTTTCACCACCTGGATTCCCACCGGGCGGAAGAACCCCACCCTCATGCACGACCCCCTCTACCGCATGAACATCGCGGTGCAGAGCATCGGCTACAACCAGCCCGCCCACACCAGCTACAACTTCGCCGACGGCCCACCCGCTCCCATCAAATAAGCGGTCGGAAATCAGGCATCCGCAGGACGCCGCTGAGAGGCATCCTGCTGCTCGGCTTTGAGACGTTCGGCGAGCCAAACCTTGACGATGGATTGTCGAGTCACCCCAACTCTCTTGGCTTCCGAATCGAGCGAAGCAATCATCCAAACTGGCAGATCAACATTCATGCGGCGCTGTTCCAGCCCCGGCCTTTTAGCCTGACTCCAGTCCAGAAAAGGGGAAATGTCTTCACCGTCATTAAAACGGCGATCCAATTCCTCAGCTGTAATAGTATCCTTCTTCTTCGCCATGGCGTGATCTCCTTACTGATATGATTCTGATTCGGTCTTCTCTCATGGTGAAAATAGCCGTCCACAGTTTTCCCGAGTAGCGAGCGATCAGAGCATAGCGAGCTTCGCTTTCACTCCGAGCCTTCACCACGAGACGTCTCTCATCGCACCACAGATATTGAGCTTCCTCGAAGTCGATGCCGTGCTTCTCGGCGTTGATCTGCGATTTCTGCAGATCGAACTCAAAATCCATAAAGGTATAATAATGGATCTTACGGGAGAATCAAGGCACTTTCCCAGCCAGTCGACCCGGTGCACTCTCCGGGCCTCACTCTTCTTTCTCCGGCACGTCGCGGGTGTCGAAGAAACTCATGATCTGGGGCATTTTATTGCGGGGCGACATGACGACGAAGACGATGCTGCGGGCCGTCGGCTTGTGCCGCCACATGCTGGAGCTCAGGGGAGCCGGTCTTTTGGCGCCCTGAGGAAGGTATTTCAGGCTCACGCGGTATTGCGCGAAGCCCTCGGCGGGGGATTTGACGATCTGGCGACCCTGCGCCTTGAGATCGAGCTGGCGCGTGCCGATCTCGCCGCTCACCTCGTAGGGACTGAGGTTGAACCACATCATTTCTCCGGCCTGGAAGCCTTCTTCGTTCGCTTTGATGAGCTGGAGCCGGGGCGGATCGTCCTTTTTTTTGCCCGCGAGCAGGAGGATGTAGGCGTGCTGAACGGAGGCCGGAAAGGCGAGCGAGAGAGAGTTTTTCTCGTCGGGAATCACTCCTTCGGCAGGAGCTTCCGGGAGGAGACGGAGGGTGAGATCGCCCTCGGGCAAGTCATAAAGCGGGGAGAAGTTCTTGGTGGGCACTTTGACTTCCCGCGTGTTGGTGCCATCGAAGAGAAACATCGTTTCGGGCACCTCTTTGGAAGGCGGAAAGGGGATGAGCAGGCGGCAGGTGCGCTTGGCTTTCTCAGCGGCGGAGACAGGAAGCGCGAAGAGGCAGAAGAGAGCGGCGGCGAGGCAGCGGACGGGAGTTTTCATAATCGTAGAATAAGGGCAGAGCTGGGGTCGGGCTTGGCGGGCGGAGTTACAGTTCGTCGGCGGAGAGCCAGCGGAGGGAAACGAGCTTGAAGCGCCGGCCCATGGTCTGGTTGATGGCACGGGCGGGCGGGTCGGCCTGCGTGGAGGAGTCGCTGGCGTCCAGATAGTGATGCGAACGACTCACCACCGCTTCACAAACGGCGGTGGCGAGAATGTTGTCCGCACTGTCCCGCGCGTCGCCGTAAGCGCGGATGGTGAAGGTGTCGTCACGCGCGGAGAGGACGGGGGCGAGGGGGCGGAGGAGGTCGGCCTGGCGCGGCCAGCCCGTGATCCCGTAAACGCTGCTGCCCACGGCGGCCCGGGGGTAGGCGTATTCGGCATCGCCACCACCCGGGGGAGTCGCTCCCGCCGTGGCGTTGGTGCTGGAAATGGCCGCTTTGAGCTCGTCGTAAATTTTTCCCTCGTCCTCCAGCTCGTTGAGGGCGGCCTGGATCGCTCCGGCCATGGCCAGACTGTCATCACCGGCATCGCCCACGAGTTGACGGTTCACGAACTCGGAAAGCGAAAGGAAAGGTCCGCGCTGGCGCACTTGAGCCACGATTTTTTCGGCCAGATCATCGATCAGGCTGTCGTCAAGGATCCGATAGCCCGTGAATTGGCTGGCGTCCGGTCCTCCGGAAAAGCCGAACTCGCCCGCTTCGACATCACCCGCGATGCTCAGGCGATTGAGGGCGTGATCCTGCTCATCGGAGAGCTCCACCCCTCCGCCATCACCATGATACGGGATTTTCTGATTCCGGGCGTGACCGAGGAGCGCGCGCCAGGCCGCCACCGAGGTGGAATTGACATTGAACATCCCGCGCACCTCGATCGCTGCGGCGAGACTGCGCCACGCGTCTCCTCCTCCCGCATAGGTCTCGAAGGGATCGGCCTCTTGCGACAGGCCGAAACGCGCTTGGTAGGCGCTGTTGATGAGACTTTCGGAACCTTCGGCAAAGGCCTCGAAGGCTTCGCGCAGGGTGCCGTTTTCACCGAAAGAGCCACTCCCTCCCGTGCTCAGCGAGGAGAAAAACCAGTCGTCGAAGAGGAGGTGATTGGCGCAATAGGCGTCGTCGTGCTGGAGATTTTCACGGGTGTGATCGGCTCCGCTGGTCACGGCATCGGGCGGAATCAGGGGGGTGGCATCCGAGTTCCCGATGAGGTTGAAGGCGAAGGGCGGCAGGGGATTTTCGTAGCGCAAATCCCAGTGCTGGAGCTCGGCGAGCGAGGCCAGGGGCTGGCGCGGGAGCTCGGCGGCGATGCAGCGGGAAAGCCCGCCACCTGCCGAGAAACCACTGATGATGAAGCCCTCCCCGTCCATCTCCTGCGGTTCGGTGCTGCCGCCGGGGCCGTTGCTGGGCAACATGAAACTGAAGTCGAAGGGCATGTTGACCGGGTGTTTCGTGCCCTTGTAATCGTGACCCGAATCCGACGAAGTGTAGCTGACCATCGGGCTGGTTTGGAGGAAGCCCTTGGCCGGGATATTCGTGTTACTGGCCATGCGCATGCCGAACATGGCCGCGAAAAAGGGCTCCGGCACGGACAGCGAGGAGAGCGGGCCGGAGTCGTTGATCTGGTTGCCGGAAATGAGCGGGTAAAGCTCCTCCGCCACTTCCTTGGGATAAGTCATGTTGTAGAAGGCGATGCGCGGTTTGCCGGAAAGGCTCTGATCCCGCATCGTCATCCGCACCCCGACACCGCTGCCTTCACTATCAATCTCGTTATCAAAAATGATGTTGGTGATCTCGATCCGGTCGTTACCGGGAGCCACGATGTTATAGCTGGAAGCTCGGTCGTGGCCGGATTTCATATAAAAATACTGTCCGAAAAGCCCGTGGTATCCGCGTGAGAGATCAAGAATGTCCTCACGATCCGTGGCATACTTGTTCGCTGTAGGCGCGTAAACCGCCGTGCTGCCCGGCGGCATGTCATCAACCTCCTGGATGCGGTAAGACATCGTTTGCGAGTCGCTCATGAACATCTCGCCATACGAGCTGTAGCCCTTGAGCAAGCCACGATAACCGCTCGTCCGCTCGCCGACCTTATATTCAAAAACGCAGGGCAGCGGCGAGTTGATGTTCGCGTTGTCGCCATTCGAATTCCCCCCCGTGCCCATGATGAGGCGGAAGGGATTGATGTTTTTCAAGGTCACATTGTAGGGATTCCAGAGCGTGACCACGGGCGTGACGAGGAGGCAGGGGCGGTATTGCGTCCCCCGGGTCACCGAATAGTAGGAAAAAACCCAGTGGACCCGGGCTACGACCGGATGAAGGCGCACTTTGTGCAAATGCTCGTAAAAAGCCGTCGCACCCACGCCGAAATCATTCGGAAGCGCCCGCGCCTCCGGGCTGTCGTTCCGGTAATAGGTCGCGAAGTCGGCCAAATTCCGCCAACTCGCCACCGCCGCCTGCTGGTCACCCGAAGGCCGGCTGGCATCCCCGCGATAAGACGCCCAGGGATAGAGCGAAAAGCCGTCGCTGTTGTAATTCGCGGCCGCGGAATCACGCGGCACCTCGACGAGTCGATCTTCCTCCGGCGTGAGACGGAAGAGAGGGAGCGCGCCCGCCGGCAAGTCGTCGTAGCGCTCGGTGAAGAGAGAAAGATCCTTCCGCCAGCCCCCCGTCGCGGTGTTGGTCAACAAGCCGGTCGAAACCGTGCTCAAGTCGTAAAAATGCGCTTGCGAGAGCGGTTCCGCCCCCGAGTTTTCCAACAAATCGGCCTGTTCCAAACTGATCGCCTTGCCCGCCGCTGCCGGCTCGCTCAGCAGGGCTTCCAGCCCGAAGGGCGCGGGATCCGCCGTGCCATGGCTCTTCTGCTTCGCCGCCCAGCGCGCCTCGTTGTATGAATCGCTTTTTTCGATCTCGGGCAGACGCGCCTTGAGGTTCTCCCCGCCGATCCACCAGGCGTAGCTCCCGGCCCGACCGCTCTCCGCCACGCTGACGGGAGCGAGGTGGATTTCGCTTTCCGTCCGACCCGCGCCCAAGGTTTTTTCACCAACTAAAGTCACTTTCGCGGGGGCCGCCGACGTGTCGGGCACGGCATCCGGCTGACTCAGCCCCGTCGCAGGCCCCGAGACCAACCACTTCAAAAATCGCCCCCCGGAAGAGACCGGACGGGTTTTCGCGCCGTAGTCGGGAGCGACCGGACGCCCCGCAAACTCGCCACTGGCCTCATGATCCGTGCCCTCCCAGCTCTTCCACACGCCCAGCACCGGGGCGTTTTCCTCATCCAGAATATCCGCCCGCGCCGTCACCCGCGTGTCGGCTCCCGCATTTTTTTGTAACTCCCCAAGAGCCAACAACAAAGCCAGGCGCGCATTGGCCTGAGCTGTGGCGCGCGCCTCGTCATGCTGAGCCACCCGGGCCGTCGTCGTAGCCAGACTCAGGAAACCAATGACCAGCACCGCCATCAGCAGCAGTAAGGTCACCGTCACGATCAGGGCGAAACCAGCGTGACGCTGCGGAGAGATTTGATTTTTCATCGTTAGCAAAAGGCGTTTTAAGAGAAGGAGAAAGGGAAGGAATGAGCCCGGCCAACGGGCCTTTTCCAATCCTTGGCCGGAACCCTAAAAGAAATGTCGGAAAGCAACTAGTCCCCCAAATGAGGTATTTACATGGAAAGGCCATTTTTTCTCCCAGGGAGACCGCCCGCTCTCGCTCACGGCGCGCATGGAGCCTCTTTCCTGTTGAAAATAGCCCGACAGATCTTTTGACCTCGCCACCGGGCACTTCACGCTCTACCGTGACGGAACTTACTCAAAATCCATGGAACGCCGAGACTACCTGAAACTCATGGCCGCCACCCTCGGGGCAGGCATCGCCCTTCCCTCCTCCGTTTTCGCCAAAATCGGCGAGCCCTTCAACCCGGCCGAGCAAACCTTCTTCACCGCCGCCGAACGCGCCCAGGCCGCCGCCCTCGCCGAGGCCATCATCCCCACGACCGACACGCCGGGAGCGATCGAAGCCGGCGTTCCCGGCTGGATCGAGGTCATCGACAAAGACTGTTTCAGCGAAGCCGATCAACAAGTGATCAAAAACGGCCTCGCCGCCCTCAGCCAAGCCTGCCAGGACGAGCACGGCAAAAAGCTCGCGCAACTCCCTGCCGACCAGCAAGTCGCCTTCCTCACCGCTTACGACCAGGCCGCCAAAGCTGCGGCTCACCAAGCTGGCCAAAACCCGCGCGCGACCTTCCTCCAGCAGTTCAAAGAACTCACCAAATTCACTTACGTCAACTCCGAGCTCGGGGCCACCAAGGCCTTCGAATTCCACATGACCCCCGGAAAATGGATCGCCTCCATGCCCCTCGAACCCGGCCAAAAAGCCTATTCCTTCTAAGCCCCGCACCCCGACTCCCATGAATCTCAATACCAAAGGAAAAGCCGCGCACAGCTACGACGCCATCGTCGTCGGCTCCGGCATGTCCGGTGGCTGGGCCGCCAAAGAACTCACCCAAAAAGGCCTCAAAACCCTCGTCCTCGAACGTGGCAGCAAGCTCGAACACATCGTCGATTACAAAACCGCCAGCGCGCCGCCCTGGCTCCTCCCCGATCAGGACAAGCCGAGCCGCGACCTCCTCGCCAAACACCCCAAACAACGCCGCACCGGCTACACCATCAAGCCCTCCACCGCGCACCTCTTCGTCGACGACCACAAGCACCCCTACCTCGAAGAAAAGCGCTTCGACTGGATGCGCGGCTACCACACCGGCGGGCGCTCCATCATGTGGGGCAAACAATCCTACCGCCTCAGCCCCATGGACTTCGAGGCCAACGCCAAAGACGGCATCTCCATTCCCTGGCCGATCAGCTACGACGAGCTCGCCCCTTGGTACGACTACGTCGAGAAATTCGCGGGCATCAGCGGAAACCGCGACGGTCTCCCCCAGCTCCCCGACGGTCAATTCCAGCCCCCCATGGACATGACCCCGCCCGAACTCGACCTCAAGGCCGCCGTCGAAAAAAAGTGGACCGGTCGCAATGTCATCATCGGGCGTGTCGCCCACCTCACCGAGCCGACCGAAGAGCAACTCGCCCTCGGCCGTTCCTCGTGTAACTACCGCAACCTCTGCATTCGCGGCTGCCCCTTCGGCGCCTACTTCAGCAGCCAGGCCGCCACCCTGCGCGCCGCCGAGATGACCGGCCACCTGACCCTGCGCCCCCATTCCATCGTCCATTCCATCATCTTCGACGACGAAAAAAACAAAGCCGTCGGCGTGCGCGTCATCGACGAAAACAGCAAGGAAACGACTGATTATTTCGCCAAAATCATCTTCCTCAACGCCTCCGCCATCGCCTCCACCGCCATCCTCATGCACTCCAAATCTCAGCGCTTCCCCGAAGGGATGGACGAGAGCGGAGCCCTCGGCGGCTACCTCATGGATCACCACCTCGGCGTCGGAGCCGGCGGCATCACCGACACCCACCAGGACAAAATCTCCTTCGGTCGGCGCCCCAACGGCATCTACATCCCCCGCTACCGCAACCTCAGCGAAAAAGCCCAGGCCAACTACATCCGCGGCTTCGGCTACCAGGGCCGCGCCATGCGCCAGGGCTGGAGCCGCCATATCGAGGGCTTCGGGGCCGACTTCAAAAAAGAACTCACCTCCTTCGGCCCCTGGGGTATCAACATCATGGGCTTCGGCGAATGCCTGCCCTACGAGAACAACCGCATCTCCCTCAGCAAAACAGAAACCGACCAATGGGGCCTCCCCCTCGTCGTCGCCAACGCCGAATTCCAGCAAAACGAAGTCAACATGCGCGAAGACATGCGCAACGACGCCGCCGAAATGCTCGAAGCGATGGGAGCCAAAAACATCTACACCTATAACAACGAGCCCTCGATCGGCCTCGGCATTCACGAAATGGGCACCGCCCGCATGGGCAGCAGCCCGAAAGAATCCGTCCTCAACAAGCACAACCAGGTCTGGGGCGCGCCCAACGTCTTCTGCACCGACGGGGCCGCCATGGTCTCCGCCGGCTGCCAAAACCCCTCACTCACCTACATGGCCCTCACCGCCCGCGCCGCCCACCACGCCGTCAGCGAACTGAAAAAAGGCAATCTCTAATACGCCAGCCCCCCAACTTCCACGCTATCCAGTCCAGCTTCACCGAGTAGCGCTTGGGGATGTTGCGGACAATCGTCGCCAGTCGGTCTCAATAACGGTTGTCCGCTCTTTTTGCCTAGTCCGACAACTTCCACAAAGCCTCGCGACCGGCATCCGTTATGGCAATGCTGTCCAGCCAGTTCCCGCTGGTCATGCGCACCCATGCTGAACACTGACTTTCCGTGGCATGAGGCGAATCTAAAAGGTAGACACAAGATCATGCAGGGCGGATGCGCCGTTCCATACATAGCACCTCTAGAACGGCCCATTTGAGGCCTCATTCATCCAAGGTTGAAACATTCCTGACGGACAGACACCCTAACTGCTGAATGCCTTCCTTCTTTCTGGTGCTACGCATGCCAATCCCTAAACTGGTCACTCGAAAAGTTATGCCCAATTTCATAGCGAGCTCGAAACTAGAAGAAACCATTCTGTGGAAACAACTAATGAGCAGACCTTGCTATGCCAGCAAGGACTTTCCTACGGGGCTTCTTGCTATCTGCGCAGATGCGGCATCTCGCATGAAGCTGATGGCGACCTACGCACCACAATACACCCTACACGATGAAACCCACCTCCTGCGCGTTGTTGATTTGATGGGGCATATTCTGGGGGATGATGCAGATAACTTGGATGGTATCGAACTCGTGCTTCTGATCCTATCTGCATATTTCCACGATCAAGGGATGGTCCCTACGAGTGAAAGGTATGAAGAGATTCTTGTATCGGAGGATTTCCAGCTTCATCGAGAAAACTGGAGGATCGAACACCCAAACTACAAGGAAATCCAACGTCGGAAGCTCAGCCCCCAAGCTGCAAAAAGCGGGACAATTGAACCCACTCGCCAGATTGCCGAAATGGACCAGGCCCAGCTTACGGAGTATTTGCGAGCAAACCACGGGAAAGAATCAGCTAGTTATGTCCAGGCGGAATATGGCAGTGACAAACGGATGCAATCCGATGGAATTCCCCTAGCGCCATATCTAGCCTCCTTGTGCGAATCCCACACGCGCCAATGCAGCGATATTTGCAATCTTCCCTACTGCTCTTGGGATGAACAGATCGGTCATCGTTCTGTGAACATGGTCTTCCTTGCGATAATTCTGCGAATTGCAGACATCCTGGATTTCGACTGGGAAAGAACTCCCGATGTCCTGTTCAGGAGCATACATTTCACTTCAAAAGTCAGTATCCACGAATGGGAAAGGCACCGTTCTGTGGTGGGCTGGAGCATTTCTCCCGAAGAGATCCGAATCACTGCGGAGTGCACAGATCCGACATACCATAGGGCCACGAACCAATACATACACTGGATCGAACAAGAAATCCGCGACTCCAAGCACTTGCTCAGGCAACAGCCGCATTCCGTTGAACCAAAGGAAATCAGGCTTCCTGATGTGATTGATAACAAGCGAGTCCGCCCCAAAAACAATTCCTACCGGGTGCATGATTTGGAATTTGGCTTAGAAAGGGATGAAATCGTCCGCCTCCTGATGACGGATAAGCTATACGGCAATCCCGGCTTGTGTGTTCGCGAACTGCTTCAGAACTCGTTGGATGCCCTCCGCTATCGAAAAGCGTTGTTCGCCGAAGCGGGCATCGGATGGGAAACTGGCAAAGTGACATTGAGGCATTACAGGAATCCAGAGGGAGAGGAAGTTCTGGAGTGCTGTGACAACGGGATTGGGATGGATGAGGAAATCATTCGAAACTTTCTCACTAAGGTTGGCAGGAGCTACTATAGGTCGCCCTTTTTCGAACGGGAGCGCAGCAGGTTACAAAAATCCGGGTTCGATTTCGATCCGTGCTCAAAATTCGGAATCGGCTTCATGTCCTGCTTCATGATTGGTGACCGCATCGAGGTGAAGACCCGAAAAGATTATAGATATGGGAAGGAGTGGGGGCCACCCTTGGTCATAGAGGTTCATGGGCTCAGTGGCACCGTAGTGGTGAGGGACGGGCATGCGTCCCAGCAGCCGGGCACCACTATCAGTGTCGTATCTCGCACCAACGCCACGATCTTCGACGAGTGGGGCGACAAAATCAAATTGTGCAGCATTGTTGAAGGCTATGCCCTCGCTACCGAGTTTCCGATCGAGGCTCGTTGCGAAATAGATTCCATCGCCGATAAGGTCGAATTACCAAACAGCCCTGCAATATTCCCCACTGCCCTAGAGATGAAAGGCGTTCAAGGTGCTTTCTTGATCGAGCAATCTCTGGACGAAGTCCACCCAGACCTCAAGGGATACGTCCGCGAGTCGTTCTTGATCGACGAATTTGGTAAACTTGCTCTGGCAAACAAGGAAGGAAAATGGGTCCGAGCAGATCCTCACAAGAACAGAATGTGCTGGGAATACAAGGCGAATGAACACAAGCAGGTTCCCGAGATTACACATTACGAGGGAATAGGTGACATCCCTGTTTGTATTGACGGAATACTTCTAACTGGTCCACCCGGACGAAACAGGAGATCTGGAAGGAGCAAGCGGTTAGGATGGTCGAATTCACACATTTACTCGAAATTCTCCGCTCTCCTTGATGCTCGTGTGTAAAGTGACGGTAATTACCTGACACATTCCCTGTTAGTCGGTTGCT
>JBNNED010000104.1:0-8674 GCA_050285825.1 Verrucomicrobiales bacterium
GGGACAGGTTTGGCGCTATGAAGACCGGGAGATTCTGGAGTTTCAGAGTCCGCGCCTGTGGGTGGAGAAGACCCTGCCCGCAGCGGAGGTGCAGGGCACCTGGACGCAGTTGGTGACGCAGGTGGACGAGACGCCACGCTATGAAAACGTCGGCCGCTGGGTCCACAGCGGCGAGGTGAGCGAGTGGGTCTCGGGCGCGACGCGTCGGCCCTTGCCGCGCCGGGAATATTCGAAGCGCGATGATTACGATGTCCTGATCGCGGAGAACCGGCATTTGGTCAAGGAGGACGGGTGGATTCACGCGCAGTGGAACCGCAAGCAGGTCGAGCGCGAGGGGAAAGAGGAGATCATCTGCATCGAGCGCGGGCTGAACACCTACGCGCCGGTGGAAGTGGAGAAATTGGCGGCGGCGGAGAAGTGGTGGGCGGAAAATCACGCGGAATGGGACGCCCTGCGCGCGGCTTGGGAGGTTTTGATCGCGGAGCACGAGCGCATCGAGCTGGCGCAGGAGGTTGAAGGCGTAAGCTTGCGCAAGGCCCTGCGGCGCTTGTCCGAGGATGAAGCCGGGGTGAGCAAAGAAAAAGCGCTCCAGGTGCTGCGACCCTACTTGCAGGCAGAGAAGGGCAAGGCTCTGAGCTCGGCCGGAAACTAAGTGACGCTTTTTTCTCCCTCGGGTGGAGCAGACGATGAAAACGATTCAGGACAGTAGAAAAAAAGCGAGCGGCTTCGGGCTGGTAGAGCTTTTGGTCGTGATCGCCATCATCGCCGTGATTTCCGCACTCGGATTGGCCGGTTTCACGAAGGCGAAGGAGGCGGCGCGCATGGCGAAAGAGGTCGCGGCGGCGCGCACGCAGATGACGGCTTATCTCAGCTACGCGAGCGATCACAATGGCCGACTCTTGCCCGGCATTGACTCGTCTGTCCGGGCGGAAGATCGCCGGGGCATGAGCTACTCGGGTATGATCGCCAAGCGTTATCCGGCCCGCCTCGCACCCGCTTTGAACTGGGAGTTCGAGGGCTCGGTCTGCGTGAATCAATCGGAGGAGTGGGCCGATAATTTCTACATGGCCAGTGTCTTTCCGGCATTCGGGATCAATGCGACCTTTGTCGGCGGCTGGTTTGATGAACGGGAGCCGGATCCGGACCGGGATGCTGATAAGTATGGCCATTTTTGTATCAGAACGCTCCTCCAGGCGGACTCGGCAGGCGAGCAGTTGGTTTTCGCCTCCGCCTGGATGAGCGCCGGAGTGAAGGGGATGGAGACGAAGGAGGGCCACTACTACGTCCTCTCGCCCAATCTCGGGCAACGCCGCTGGGGACAGAAATACGATGAAGATGACGCCTCGGTGAAATGGGGTTACGTCCACCCGCGCTACGGAAATCGTGCGGTCGCGGCTTTTCTCGACGGTGGTGTGCGCATGTTGGGAGTCAGTGATTTACAGGATATGCGCTACTGGGCGAAAGGGGCGAGACAGTCCAACGACCCGAACTGGGTTCTAGTCCCGAAAGAGTGATCCCGGCAGATCCGTGTCGTCGGGAACGAGATGGCAATTTTCCTCACGCTGTGTGACATCATCCCGTTCCGCAGGAGGCATCGTCCTTCGCGCGGAGCGGGATTTTTCCGTCCGAGGCGCTAGAGGCGGAGCGATTTGAGAAACTCCGAGGGGCGCTGCCCTTTTTCGGTGATGAAGGCCTTGGTGAAATGACTCAGGCTGTTGTAGCCGACTTCGATCGCCGCTTCGGTGACGTTGTGCCGACCGCGACGCATGAGTTCGACGGCCCGTTCGATGCGTAGCGAGCGGAGATGCTGAGAGAGGCTGCGACCCGTTTCCGCGCTCACCATGCGGCTCAGCGAGCTGGGCGCCACGGAAATGCTGGCCGCCAGGCCGGTGAGGTCGAGGGGCTCATCCAGTCGCTGACGCAGTCGCGCCAGGACGCCGGCGACATGCTCGGTCGTGCGCCGCTTGTGAGTCGTGCAAAAGGGCGTTTGCGTGGGATCGCGAAAGAGCTGAAGACTCAGGAATTCCAAAATCTTCGCCTGATACCAGAAGGCGCGCGGCAGCCCCTCCATCGGCGGATCACCCAGCTGGCGCAGGAGTTCCTGCTCGCTCGCGCTCATCAGGCGGGCGGGCAGCGCGACCTCGATCGGCCCGTCTTCCAACTGGCTCGCCATGACCGGGGGGATTTGGGAAAGTCCGGCCGCGAACTTTTTTTTGATCCAGGCGGGGTTGATCTCCAAGGTCAGAAATCGCTGCGCTCCCTCATGCCCCGCGCTCGAGAGCGCTCGCAAGGTCTCCCCACTCCGGAAAGTCCCCAACATTCCCGGCAAGAGATGCAAGCGACTCCGCCCGCCCATGATGAAGAGTGGGGCTCCCTGATTCAGGCAGTAAATCTGCTGATCCCGCCGTAAAAAACGCCCCCAATCCTCAGCCAGCACCTTCCCTCCCCGCCACGCGCGCACCCGCAAGCGCGCCTCCTCATCGGCAAAATGTTCTTCAAAGCTCAGCGCGGGCACGTCGTGATCTAACGCTAATGAGACTCATTAGCAAGAGCAATCTCCGGAAAACAGAGAGGCTTTGGTTCTGTGAGGGACTTGGCGAGATTGGTATTTGGTGACGTGATGGGGATGTGGAAGTTTGTTCCGAAAAAACCCGCAGCCTCTCGGCCACGGGCTTTTTCTGTTCGGACTAGCAATGAAAAAGATTTTTAGCGCTGTCTCGTCTGGCGATTCCGGCGCACGAGAGCGGGTAGGGCGCAAAGGGAAAGAATGGCGAGCGAGGGCTCGGGAATGGCGGCGGGCAGGATGCTGCTCGCGTGGGAGGCGTCTGACTGGTTGAGCTGGAGACCGTAAATCTGTGCGTGTTGCACGATGTCGATGGCGAGCTCGAAGCTGGTGATGGGCTCGGTGATGCCGCTGAGATCCCACTGCATGGTGTAGGTGCGGGCCTCGATGTCGAGGTCATCCCCTTCCAGGGTGTAGGTGCCAGAGGCGTGATCAATGATCGAGCTGAAGTCGGCTGCGAGGCTGGCTCCGGTGCCGTTGATGGTGAGGGTGGGCAGGGTGTTGTTGTGGAAATCGTATCCGAAGGCACCACCGATTTGGATTTGGAAGACGAGGGTTTGTAGATCGGCGAGCGGGGTGGCGTCCGAGAGTAGCAATTGGCCGCCATCGGTGTTTGGGATAAGGCTCATCCCGCCGGCATAAATGCGTTGCCCGGCGGCGTAGGGCCCCCCACCCGCACCCGCGCTGCCATAATTGAGAGCCGCGGTGAAGGATCCCGTGCTGCTGTTCGCAGCCATCGGGTTCGACCAAGAAGTGAAGCCCGGATAATTCCCATATCCCGATGAATGGTCTTGGTTTGAGACTCCGTCCCAGAGTCCCGCGCTTTGGTTTCCGCCCAGCGAGGTGGTGGGATCGAAAAAGGGATTTCCCTGACTCAGTCCTCCGCTGCCATCGGAAATCAGAGTCGTTTGCAAGACGGTGGCGGCATGCGCGACTGTGCAAGTCAGGGAGACGAGGGTGATATGGGCGATGGCTTTCATGGACGTTTCTTTGCAGGACAGACTGGGGGCTGGAGGTCTTGCGAGCTATCGCTGCTTTGACTGCCTTTAGCGCCTTCTTGTCATTGGTGGCGCTTTTTGTGGAGGGAAGAGCCGGCCCGCCATGGGGAACACGCGGGCCGACTCCTTATACCAACTCGCAAAACGATCTGGTAGAATGGAGAGCTTCAACTTCTGTGCATGTCAGACTGCGCATTTTCTGAAGGAGCTGGTCGTTTTTCGGTAAAATCGGCGTTGTTCGTTGCTTGTGGTACTCGCACCACGCGCGCCTCACGCCTTGATTTTCCTCGAAAACCGACTCAGCCATTCTACCCGCTCGTTTCGCTCATTGGTATTACCGGACTAGCAAGGAAAGGGTTTAGAGTCGTTTGCGACGCAAGAAAAGGAGGGCGGCACCGCAGCAGAGGAGGGCGCTCTGAGGCTCGGGAATGGCGTAAGCTGAGAGCAAATTGGCGCTGTGGGTGTTTGCTGATTGATCGAGCTGGAGTCCATAAAGCTGAGCGTGTTGCACCCCGGTGAACTCGATATCGAGGCTGGTGATAGGCCCGACGACCTCGCTCAGATCCCACTGCAACGCGTAGGTGTTGATATACACCGGGACGTCCTCGTTCGTCCCTCCCGGTCCGGTGGGCATGACGACAGTGCCGTTGTTGATGCGACTGGTGATCTCGCTGAAATCGGCGGCTTCGAAGTCGTTGCCGTTAATTGAAAGTGAAGGGAGAACGCCGTTGAAGAAATCGTAGGTCAAGGCCTCGCCGATCTGGATTTGGAAAATGACACTCTGGACGCCTGCCAACGGGCTGGTCACTTGGACCTGGGCCGTGCCCCCATCGACATTAATGTCGGAGCTGAAGCCGCCGTAGTAAATCGAGGCTGAGGCTGGGTAGAAGCCGCCACTGGCACCATTTTCCGTCTTCATCAGACCGGTGGTGGTGGTGACTCCAGCGGTGTCGTTCGGCGCAATGGCGGAAGGCCAAGGCGACATGCCCGGGAAGGAGCCGTAAACGAGTGGATCGTGATCGGAACCGGACAGACCGTCCCAGAGCGAGGTGGCGGTGGTGCCGCCGAGTTCGGCAGCCGCGTCAAAAAAGGGATTTCCGTCGACTCCTTCAGCGATGAGTGTCGTCCGTTTGACCGTGGCCGCACCTGCCAGACTAGTGAAGGACAGGGCGCAGGCCAGCGCGAGACCGGGAGTGATCGTAGGAATGGTGAGTGATGACTTCATATGCGATTTTTCTTTGAACGGATTCACTCTAACTCCCTCCCGAGACCCTGCTATCGGCTCCTTGACGCAGAGTGGTGCTGTCTTGTCCCGCAGGGAAAAAAATCGGGCCTGGCGACGAAAAAACCCGCGCATCACGAAGATGGCGGGCTTTTTTAAGTCTTTGATGTTCTGCAAATTCAACGCAGACGCTCTAGGAGCCAGGGGAGGAGCTCGCTGATGGCGATGCGGTCCTGCTCCATGCTGTCGCGGTGGCGCACGGTGACGGTGCCCTCCAGCGAGCTGTCTCCGCTTTCGCCTTCTCCGAGAGTGTCGAAGTCGATCGCGACGCAGAAAGGCGTGCCGATCTCGTCCTGGCGACGGTAGCGGCGGCCGATGGCGGCGGCTTCATCGTAAGCGACGTTCATGAAGGGCTGCAGCAGGTTTTTCACCTCCTTGGCCTTGGCCACGAGCTCGGGTTTGTTTTTGAGCAGGGGGAGAACGGCGACCTTGACCGGCGCGATCTTCGGGTCGAAGCGCATGACGGTGCGCACGTCTTTTTTCCCGCCTTCTTTGGTGAGGTCTTCCTCCTCGAAAGCTTCGCAAATGAGGGCCAGCACGGTGCGGTCGCAACCGGCCGAGGGCTCGACGACGTGCGGGATGAACTTCTCCTTCGTCTCTTCGTCGAAGTATTCCAGCGATTTGCCGGAGTGTTTTTGGTGGACGCCGAGATCGTAATCCGTGCGGTAGGCCACGCCTTCAAGCTCCTGCTGGCCGAAGGGGAAATCATACTCGATGTCGTAGGTCTTCGCCGAGTAGAACGCGCGCTCGCCGTCCGGGATGTCGATGACGTGCAGTTTTTCGCGCGGGATGCCGATGTCCTCGTAGAACTTGAGGCGCTCTTCGAGCCATTCGTCGGTGAGGCGCAGGCCGTCTTCCGCGCGGCAGAAGTATTCCACCTCCATTTGCTCGAATTCGCGGCTGCGGAAGGTGTAATTGCGCGGGTTGATCTCGTTGCGGAAGGATTTCCCGATCTGGGCGATGCCGAAGGGGAGCTTCACGCGGTTGGAATCGAGGACGTTCTTGTATTGGACGAAGATCGACTGCGCCGTCTCCGGGCGGAGGTAAGCGGTGGCGTTCGGGTCGTTTTCATCGGAAGACGCCCCCATTTTCGTTTGGAACATCAAGTTGAATTCCTTCGGCTCCGTGAGTTCCGCGCCATTGGCCGGATTGTAGCCGGTGCTGTCGCTCACTTCCTCGCTCGTCTCGCCGTGGAGCTCGATTTTTTTCGGAGAAAGTTGGCCGTCTTCGAGGAAAAGGGCGTAGAATTCCTTGGCCGTTTTCCGGGCTTTGTCTTCGGAAATTTCGCCCCCGACGAGGACGGAAAAGGCGCGCTCGCACTTCCAGTTCTCATCTTGTTTGTGTGTGGCGTGGGTGAAGCGCAGAATCGTGCCTGAAACGGGCTCGATCTGATCCGCGCGGAGGCGGGCTTTCGTGACGCGACAGTCGCACATCGGATCAGAGAAACCACCGACGTGGCCGGAGGCGGTCAGCACGGCCTGGTGGGTGAGGATCGAGCCGTCGAGACCGAGAATGTCGTCGCGTTCCTGGACGTGGCGGCGCCACCAGACTTCTTTGAGATTGCGCTTGAGCTCGGTGCCGAGGGGGCCGTAGTCCCAGCAGCCGTTCAGCCCGCCGTAGAGCTCGGCGGATTGAAAAACGAAGCCGCGCCGCTTGCACAGCGAGACGATTTTTTCCATGCGTTCTGGGTCGGTGTATTCTTTATTGGCCACGGGATGATGGGGTTGAAGCTGGCGCTCTCAGGGCGCGTTCGCGGTCTTCCCTAGGCCAGAAGGGGGGCGAGTGCAATCATTGATTATCTCCGTCAAGAGGAAAGACTGACAGATCGCGCGCCGAGCCGCGTTTTAAACAAGGCATGAAATGTTTCCGTCAGCTCCGCCAGCTCCGCCAGCTCCGCCAGCGACTCCCGCTCTCGCTCGCCCTGCTCCCCGTCTTGCTCTACGCCTGTGGCGGCGCGAACCTCATCAACCCGGAAACCGGAGAAGTCCGCACGGAGGCGACCTCGCCCGAGCTCATCCAGGAGGGGAACGAGGCCTTCCGCAAATACCGCATGCTCAATCCCGTCTCGCACGATGCCGCTCTGAACGCCCGCGTCAATCGCATCGCAAACCGTCTCAAGCCCGTCGTCAATCTCCCCGGCGTTGAGTGGGATTTCGTCGTTTTCCAGGACAAAACGGCCAACGCCTTCGCCCTCCCCGGCGGCAAAGTCGGAATCAACACCGGCATCCTCTCGCTGGCCGAAAACGACCACCAGCTCGCCACCGTCATCGCGCACGAAATGGCCCACGTCAGCGCGAACCACGCCCAATCGCGACTCCATCGCCAAAAAGTCATCGGCGTCGGCAGCGCCCTCTTCGGCACCCTGCTCGGAGGCGCGGCGGAAGGCGCGAGCTACCAGGAACTCGCCCAAACCGGGGGTCAAATCGTCTTCGGCCTGCCCTTCTCCCGTTCGCAGGAGCTCGAAGCGGACAAAATCGGGCTCATCTACATGGCCAAAGCCGGATACGACCCCGCTGAGTCGGTCAAACTCTGGCAAGCCATGGCCGCTCAGGACGGCAGCCACCAACTCGCCTTCATGAGCACTCACCCGGTCAACGAAAGCCGCATCGCCGCCATCCGCGACTTCCTCCCCACTGCCCGGCAATACGCCCGCTGAGTTTGAGTTCAAAAAAAGAACCGCCGGAGAAATCCGACGGTTCACTTCCGCAAGGGTTGATTCAGCTGCGGCGCCGAACGAGGAAAGCGCAGAGCCCGGCACCGAGACTGAGCAAGCTCGTTCCAGGTTCCGGCACATAGGTAATGATTAATTTAGCTTCTTTTCCGTCTTGGGGCGCGACGGCATTCTCTGCGATGAAGCGGAAAATATTCCGGCTGGTCGCGTCTTCGTTGCGTAATTTCAGCAGCGTGTCCAGATTCCCGCCGATCGCGCCTTGGACTGCCGCTGTCAGATCCACCGACGAAAAAGTCAGAGTGTCATCCGTAGCGATCGTGCCGGCATTCGTGCTGACGGAGGCGAGTGCGGCGGCATCGAAATCCCCACCCGCACTGGCCCAGTTATTCGTGCCATCCCGGCTGAACCAGGTCGCGTTGAGTTCGTCATAGGCGGCCGTCAGGGAATGGAGGTCGAGATTGACCGTCGCATCGACGCTTGAAGCGTCGGATTCCGCGGTGAGAACCAGCTCGACTCCCGTGATCGTGACTCCGGAAAGGGCGGGATCGCTCAAATCAAAGCTGAGTAGACCACGTAGAAAGTCGTCGGTATTCGTTGTGTCGCCAACGAGAAAGATATTATTGCCTCCTTTGGCCCCTTCAGTAGCACGAATATACGTGTCTTGGGAAGGGATCAGCGTCAGAGTGGCACCAGAAGCTAGGCTAGTCGCGCAAAGGGTTGTAATGAGGGTCGTCGTTTTCATGATGTATGCTTGATCAATGTGGTGAGGTGGATTCTACGAAACAAATCTGTCACTTCTAGCATAAAATGCCTGAATGTTCAAAAAAAATCAAGTAATACGCAGTTCTGGGTGTGGTGAACGCTGCTGCCTCAGCATGGACCGGTAAAATTTTTTTCGTGGAGATCGTCTGATCTCGCGTTAGGCTGGGGGCATGACGAGCCAGGAAATCGAAGAGCAAATCTACGAAATGGGAGCCAAGGCCCGCCGCGCGGCCCACGTTCTCGCCACCTTGGAAGAGGGGAAGAAAAACGACATTCTGCGGTCGATGGCCGCCGAACTACGCTCGCAAGCCGCCGAAATCATCGCGGAAAACGCCAAAGACCTCGCCGCGGGCGAAGAAAAAGGCCTCAGCAAAGCCCTTCTCGATCGCCTCCGCCTC
>JBNNED010000105.1:0-4664 GCA_050285825.1 Verrucomicrobiales bacterium
AGACCATGAGATGGATTTGGATGAGATTCGGGGAGGTTTTGATCGATTCTGACAATGCTAGTGGATACGGATATTCTGATTGACTATTTGCGCGGCTCTTCTGACGCCATTACTTTTCTGGAGAAGAATGTGGATGATGTATCCATTTCCTCCGTCAGTGTTGCCGAACTTTACCAAGGAGTTCGGGAAGGCCGGGAGCGAACCAAGCTTTCGAGGATGCTCTCCGCTTTGGTGGTCTTGCCCTTGACTGGCGAGATTGCTGAGACTGCGGGGTTATATCGAAGGGATTTCAAAAATCGCTACGGGTGTGGTCTGGCGGACTGCATGATCGCTGCAACAGCGGCAGAGCATCGGTTGACACTGGCGACTCTAAACATCAAGCATTTCAAGATGCTGGAGAGCATTATCACCCCCTACAACAAGGGTTCCTGAGTAACAATTTTTATAACTCGTTTGATGTCGAGGGTTTGAGAATTACTGAGCATGGCCGTATTTTGTGAGTTTTCAGGCGAAAACTCGCCTTGTTACTCCCATGCGAACAGAGCCGCGCCCGCCTCCTCCTCGAAAAACTCTTCCCCGAAAAATCACTTTCCTCCCCCCTCTGACAACTGGCTACTGACAACTGCCCACTTCCCGATGAAAGTCATCCAGCTCCTACCCGAACTCCAAAGCGGCGGCGTCGAACGCGGCACCCTCGAACTTGGCAAACACCTCGTCGCCCACGGTCACCAGTCGCTCGTCATTTCCCACGGCGGACGCCTCGTTCCCCAGCTCGAAGCCGAAGGCTCCCGCCACCTCGCCCTCCCCGTCCACCGCAAATCCCCCCTCTCCCTGCGCCTCGTCCCCACCCTGCGCCGCCTATTCAGCGAGGAAAAACCCGACCTCATCCACCTCCGCTCCCGCGTCCCCGCCTGGCTCGCCTACCTCGCTTGGCGAAAAATGCCCGCCGCCACCCGACCCCGCCTCGTCAGCACCGTCCACGGCTTCTACTCCGTCAACCGCTACTCCGAGATCATGACCCGCGGCGAACGCGTCATCGCCGTCTCCCACAGCGTCAAAGACTACATTCTCAAAAACTACCCCCGCTGCCCCGCCGACAAAATCACCGTCATCCACCGGGGCGTCGATCCCGCCGACTCCCCCCCCGGCTACCAGCCCAGCCCCGAATGGCGCGCCGAGTGGCAAAAAAACCACCCGGAACTTGCCGGCAAGTTCCTCATTCTCCTCCCCGGACGCATCACCCGCTGGAAAGGCCACGAAGACTTCCTCAAAATCATCGCTGACGTCAAAAAATCCCTCCCCGCAGCCCACGGACTGGTCGCGGGCTCCCCACACCCGCGCAAAATGGCTTTCTACGACGAACTCCGCCAAAAAACGAGCGCCGCCGGACTCGACGACAGCATCACCTACCTCGGCCACCGCTCCGATCTGCGCGAGGTTATGGCCGCATCCGATCTCGTCCTCTCTCTTTCCACCGACCCCGAGGCCTTCGGGCGTGTCAGCCTCGAAGCTCTCACCCTCGGCAAACCCGTCGCCGCCTACGCCCACGGCGGGGTGGGCGAACAACTCCACGCCCTTCTCCCGGAAGGGGCGGTGACTTCCGGCGATTGGCAGGCCATTGCCAAGCTCATCCCCAGCTGGGCCGACACCCCGCCGCGCCCCGCTCCGAATACCGACTTCACCCTGGAGAAGATGCTCAGCAAAACCCTCTCCGTCTACGCCGAGCTCCTCGGTGCAGCCCCCCCCCGCTAAGCCATGACGTGCTGGAGCAAAAGCTCTTGCAAAAAACCATAGAACTGCCGTCGCGCAAAAGCCTGCGCCGCCTCCTCTCCCAGGGCCGCCTCATTGACGTCCTCACGCGGACCAAACTGAAAACGCGCCTCCAGCGCCAGCTGCGCCTGATTCAGCACGGCGTACCAAATTCCCCCATTCTCGGCATCAAGCAGCAGGTTCCCCTGGCCCCCTCCCGCCTCTCGGTGAGCCCGCCCGATGAGATCCCGGACCAACTTGCGTTGCGAAGAAAAATAGTCGCTGAGCTCCGGCACAACCAACTCCTCCCACAGCTCGTCCTCCTGCATCAACTCCCCCAATTCGTCGGCGAGTTCCCCTTCCGCATCGCGAATCAAGGCCTGGAGCAGGATCCACTCCGCCGGCTCTTCCACCTGGAGCTCGATCGCGCTCCCTTCCTGAATCCCGATATTCATGAGCTCTTCTCAATCAAGGCCTTGAGCTGCGCCCGATGCAGCTCCTGCACGTACATCTCCGCCTTCTCCTTCCCCCCCGCCCACACCACCGAGCGTCCCTGGTTGTGGACTTCCATCATTTTTTTCTCCGCCACTTCCCGCGAAAAGCCGAAAATACGGATGAGCATCCGCGTGACGTATTCCATCAAGTTGACCGGATCATCGAGGACGATGACCTGCCACGGATCATCCGTCTGCGTGACCTGCTGCGTGCGCGGGTCACGCACCGGGCTTTCCACCGCGTTTTCAGTCATCCACCCCTCCTTCCACCGCCTCCGGAGCCTCGATCCACTTGTCGTGCTCTTTGATCAAATCGACCAGGCGTTCCACCGCTTCCGCTTCCGGAATGTTAAATTTCACCGCCGTCTTACCGACGTAGAGATTGATCTTGTTCGGCGCGCCTCCGACGTAGCCAAAATCCGCGTCCGCCATCTCGCCCGGGCCGTTGACAATGCAGCCCATGACCGCGATGCGCACGCCCTTCAGATGCCCCGTCGCCGCCCGGATCTTCTGCGTCGTCTCCTGCAGATTGAACAAAGTCCGCCCACAACTCGGACAAGCCACGTAGTCCGTCTTGAAAATCCGCGCTCCCGAGGCTTGGAGAATGTTGTAACTCATGCGCAGCGACTGCCCCGGCGCTTGCTCGCCCTGCACCAACACGGCGTCCCCGATGCCATCGCAGATCAACGAACCGAGATTCATGGCCGCCCTCAGCAAAGTCGGCAAAAACTCTTCCCCCCACATCTTCTCCGGCTCCAGGACATCCTTCAGAATGATCGGATGCCGTGGCTCGACCCGCGCCGCCAAAAGCCGGAAAGCCGCCACCGTGCCCAGCTCCAGGCCGTTGCGCACCGAGACCAGACAAGCCTCCGCCCGCGCGTTCACGGCCGCCACTTCCGCCTCGTCCCGGGGATCGATTTCCACCACGCCACAGTCTTCATAGACCAATTCCGGCTGGTAGTCGCCCATCCGATCCAGTTTGTGCTCCAGCGCCGCCCATTTTTCGCGACTCGTCAAAACCCGCACGAGCTCGGTGCCCCCGATGCCCAGTCCGCCCCGTTCCAGCCGCTCGCTCGCACGGCGTTCATACTCAAAAGGATTCCAACTCGGCCGCGCCGCCGCGCCCGTGCTCCACGAGCCCGCTTTCTCCTCCACTTCCCGCACCAGGGCGCGCGCCACCGGCACTTCATAAACAGGATCTTCCGTGAGACTCACCCGGATCGTGTCGCCAATGCCATCCGATAAGAGCGAGCCGATGCCCACCGCCGACTTCGTCCGCCCGTCCTCGCCATCGCCCGCCTCCGTCACGCCCAAATGCAGGGGGTAATTCCAGTCCGCCCCCTCCGCATACAGGCGCGCCACCAGTAGACGATAGGCCTCGATCATGACTTTCGGGTTCGAGGCCTTCATCGAAAAGACGAAATTATGATAATCCATCTCCCGCGCGATGCGGGCGAACTCCAGCGCGCTCTCCACCATCCCCAGCGGCGTGTCGCCGTAGCGGTTCATAATGCGGTCACTCAGCGAGCCGTGATTCGTCCCGATCCGCATCGCCCGCCCCTTTTCCTGGCAGAGCTCCACCAAAGGCATGAACTGCTCGCGAATCCGCACCAGCTCTTCCTCATACTCCGCATCGGAATACTCCCGCACCTCGAATTTCTTCTTATCGGCGTAGTTGCCCGGATTCACCCGCACTTTCTCCACCCACTTCGCGGCCTCCAGTGCCGCGTCCGGCTTGAAATGAATATCCGCCACCAATGGCACGCCACAACCCGCCGCCCGCACCTCCCGCGCGATGTTTTCCAAATTCTCCGCATACTTCCGTGTCTGGGCCGTCACCCGCACGATCTCACAGCCCGCCTCCGCCAATTGCAAAATCTCCGCGACGCAAGCCGGCGTGTCCCGCGTGTCCGAGGTGATCATCGACTGCACCCGGATTGGATTGCGCCCGCCAATCCCGACATCCCCCACCATCACCTCACGCGATTCCCGCCGCTGGTAGGAAAAAAGATCATCGCAATATTGTAAGCCCTCGGACATCGTGCCCGACTTCCTAACGGAAATCCGCCCGCTCCGCAACAATCACCAACGGAAAAAACAAATTGGGACATAGAACTGACAAGATGATTGACCCTCCTTCCACCATCGCTTTAGCTTTGGGCGAATGAACGAATGGTATATCTCGAAAGGCAATGGCCAGGAAGGCCCACTGACCGCCAAACAAATCGGTGCCCTCCTCGAACAAGGTGAACTACGGGCCACTGAGCACCACGCCTGGAAAGAAGGCATGCCGGAATGGAAAAGCATCGCCGAATCCGGCGTCCTCACCGAGATCTCCATGGGCCATGGCGGACGCGCCAACGAAGCCCCCTCCCCGAGCTACCCCACACCCACGGCCATCAAAAACCCCACGCCCGCCCC
>JBNNED010000106.1:0-5382 GCA_050285825.1 Verrucomicrobiales bacterium
TCCTGCTGCGGGTGCTTGCGACCGCCCTGGGGGGGGACGTTGCAGACGGTGCCTTCGAGGATTTTGAGCAGGGCTTGCTGGACGCCCTCGCCGGAGACGTCGCGGGTGATCGAGACGTTTTCGGTTTTTCGGCCGATTTTGTCGATTTCGTCCACGTAGATGATCCCCTGTTCGGCTTTTTCGACGTCGTAATCAGCGGCCTGGAGGAGGCGGAGAATGATGTTTTCGACGTCTTCGCCGACGTAGCCCGCTTCGGTAAGCGTGGTGGCATCGACGATGCAGAAGGGGACGTCGAGCTGGCGGGCGAGGGTGCGGGCGAGGAGGGTCTTGCCGGAACCGGTGGGGCCGAGGAGGAGGACGTTCGATTTTTCAATCTCGACGTCGCGCAGCTCCTGGTCGTCGCTTTGCAGGCGGTTTTGGCGGAGGCGGAGGTAGTGGTTGTAAACGGCGACGGAGAGGACGCGTTTGGCGTATTCCTGACCGACGACGAAGCTGTCGAGATTGGCGCAGATGTCGGCGGGAACCGGCATCGGGCTGTCTTTCTCCGGAGCCTCGCTCACGCCGAGGTTTTTCGAGCCGGACAGTTCTTTTTCGAGAATAGTCGAGCAGACGTCGATGCATTCATTGCAGATATAAACGCCGGGGCCGGCGATGAGTTTTTTGACTTCGGAATGACTTTTTCCGCAGAAGGAACACATTGTGAGGTTGGATGCTCTGGCCATGGTCGAAAACTTTTTTCCCTTTGCCCCCACGGGGGTGGGAGGCAAGAGTAGCATGAATCGGGCGGACTGTCGCACCTTTTTTGCCCCGGCACGGGCGCGCGGGCAAGATCCGGCTTGCGCTGCGTGAAAGGCGGGCGAGGATGTCGGCATGTCAGATCGGACGCTTGCCTACACATTGGCCCGGGTGGGACTCGGGGTGAATTTGGCCTGTCACGGCGCGGTGCGGATTCCCAAGCTGGAGTCCTTCGCGAAGTGGATGACGGGGCTTTTCGCGGATTCGTGGTTGCCGGCTTTTTTGGTGACGCCTTTCGCCTGGCTGTTGCCCTTCGTTGAACTGGCCCTGGGTTTGGCCATCCTGCTCGGCTGGCAATCGCGGCGCGTTCTGGCGGGAGCGAGCGCGCTCATGGTGATGTTGATTTTTGGTTCCTGCCTGATCGAGAACTGGTCGGCGGCGGGATCGCAGATGATTTATTTGGCTTTCAGCGCGCTTTTACTGGCCTTCCGCGAGGCGGGCAATGGCTGTTCGCTGGATGAAAAGTTAGCGAAGTAAGGGTTTTTACGCGCTGGCGCTGGCGAGGAGGGTTTGGAAGTGTGGGGCTTGCTCTTCGCGGTCGACGACGGCGGTGTGGATGTCGCTAAAGCCCGTGCTTTCAAGGAGATCGGCGAGTTCGACCTCAGAAAAGCCGAGCCAGGTGTCGTGATAGAGCTCCCGGGCTTTTTCAAAGCTGTGTTGGAGGAGGTCGAGGATGAGGACGCGGCCGCCGGGTTTGAGGATGCGGCGCGCTTCGGCGAGGGCGGTGTGCGGGTGTTCGGCGTGGTGGAGAGCCTGCGAGAAAATGGCGAGATCGACGCTGTCGTCGGCGATGGGCGGGGCTTCGATGTCGCCCAGGCGGTATTCGAGGTTCGGGAGGGCGTGCTTTTTGGCGAGTTCCTGGCCGAAGGCCACCATTTTTTCGGAGTTGTCGATGGCGATGACTTTTTGGGCGCGTTGGGCGAGGAGTTGGGCGAGGGTGCCTTCGCCCGCGCCGAGGTCGGCCACGGTGTCGTGTCGGAGCACTTGCAGGAGGCCTTCGGCGAGGGATTTCCAGGAGCGGCCGGGGACGTAGTGGCGGCCGAACTTGCCGGCGAGTTCGTCGAAGTAAGCTCGTGCGCGGTCTTTGCGCTTGCGCAGGAGGTGGCGCAGGGAGGCGGCGTCGGCGGGGGTTTCCGGGACTTCGGCGGCGGCTTCGTCGAGAAGTGGGGAGAGGCGCGCGGGGAGGGAGGCGCTGTAGATGTTGTTTTTGCCAGAACGCTGGTCGCTGACGAGCCCTTCTTTCTTTAGGAGGGAGAGCTGGGTGGAGATGCGGGACTGGCCCATGCCGAGGATGTGCTGGAGCTCCGCCACGGTGAGGGCTTCGGCGCGGAGAAGGGCGAGGAGACGCACGCGGGTGGGGTCGGCAAGGAGTTTGAGAGAATTCAGGATTGACGTCATGGCTTTGTCTGCTAGCGTTCGCATCAACGCATCGCGATTTGTAGATGTTTATCTGAAAATTATGAGCAAAAAATTTATTTTCTCGTCGGAGTCGGTGACGGAGGGTCACCCGGACAAGGTTTGTGACACCATTTCTGACGCTGTTTTGGACGCCTGTCTAGAGCAGGATTTGGGCAGTCGGGTCGCCTGCGAGACCTTTGTGAAGGATAACGTGGTGGGTCTGGCCGGTGAAATCACGACGAAGGCCTTGTTTGACTACGGGAGTTTGGTCAAGGGCACGCTGAAGGAGATCGGCTACGATTGCGATTACGCCAAGGACACGGACTATTCCTACACCTGCAAGTTCGAGAAGAACGCCTTTTTGATGAATCTGCTCGGTCAGCAGTCGCCGGACATCGCCCAAGGGGTGGATGCAGCGGCGGCGGCGGATAAGACGACCGACGAGCAAGGGGCTGGCGATCAGGGGATTATGTTCGGCTACGCCACGAATGATACCGAGGTTTACCTGCCCGCGCCGGTGCATTACGCGCATCGTTTGGGCGAGGCCTTGACGAATCTGCGCAAGGACCGCGTCCACACCTGGCTGCGCCCGGACTCAAAGACGCAGGTCAGCATCGAGTATGTCGATGGCAAGCCGAACCGCGTCACGGCCGTGGTCATTTCCACGATGCACGCGGCGGAGATTTCCACCCCGGAAATCCGCGAACTCCTGGAGCGGGATCTGATTGAAAAAGTCATTCCCGGCAACCTACTCACCGACGACACCGAGATCCTCATCAACCCGACCGGTCTTTTCGTCATCGGCGGACCGGAAGGCGACGCCGGCCTGACCGGGCGCAAGATCATTGTCGATACCTACGGCGGGATGGGACGCCACGGCGGTGGCGCCTTTTCCGGCAAAGACCCCTCGAAGGTCGACCGTTCCGCGGCTTACATGTGCCGTTGGGTCGCCAAGAACATCGTTGCGGCAGGATTGGCCAAAGAGTGCGAATTGCAAATCGCCTACGCCATCGGTCACCCGCATCCCGTCAGCCTGAACGTCAACACCTTCGGCACGAACGAGGTGGACGAAGCGAAGATCGAAAAAGCGGTGAAGGAAGTCTTCTCCTTCAAGCCGGCTGACATCGTCGCTCAGCTCGACCTCCTCCGCCCGATTTACCGGAACTCCACGAACTACGGTCACTTCGGCCGCGAAGACGCGGGTTTGCCGTGGGAAGAGGTTGATAAGGTTGGCGAGCTGAAGGCGGCAATCTAAGAGACGCAAGAGTATAAGAAACAAGACATAAGATACGGATGGCTCTGCATCAATTTGAACAACTCGATGTTTGGAGACGGGCGTGCCGCCTGTCCGTCGAGGTGCTGGAATTGATCGAGCCGCTCAGACTTTATGCCCTGAAAGACCAGATGGCCAAGAGTGCGATCTCAATAGCCTCCAACATCGCCGAAGGGGCGGAAAGAGAGAGCCACAGGGAGTTTAGGCGATTTCTCCATATTGCCAAAGCCTCTGCGGGCGAATTGAGAACGCAACTCTACATCGGTCTCCGTGCTGGCTATTTTGCCGAAGAAAAATCCAAAGAGCTGGTCACGGAAGCTAAAGAAATTTCCTCCATGATCCAAGGGTTGGCCAAAAGTCTCCCCATCGACCAATCACCAGAGTCTTAAGTCTTGTGTCTTCAAGTCTTATGTCTTCCCTAAAGCTCCTAATACCTAATACCTAATACGTAAAACCTAAAACATCCCCATTATGTCAACGACCCTTGAAAATCCAATAAATACCGTCCCGCCCTACGTGGTCGCGGATATCAACCTCGCCGACTTCGGTCGGAAAGAACTCGACATCGCCGAGCACGAGATGCCCGGTCTCATGGCCACGCGCGAGAAGTATGGCCCCGACAAGCCGCTGGCTGGCGTGCGCGTCATGGGCTCCCTGCACATGACGATCCAGACGGGCGTGCTCATCGAGACTCTCAAGGAGCTCGGCGCCGACGTCCGTTGGTGCTCGTGCAACATCCTCTCGACCCAGGATCATGCCGCTGCGGCCATCGCCAAGTCCGGCACTCCGGTCTTCGCCTGGAAAGGGGAAACCCTGGAAGAATACTGGGATTGCACCTGGAATGCCCTCCAGTTCCCCGACGGCAAAGGCCCGCAACTGATCGTCGATGACGGTGGCGACGCGACCCTTCTCCTGCACAAAGGCTACGAACTGGAAAACGGCAGTGACTGGGTCAACACCCCGTCCGAAAGCCTTGAGGAATCGGTCATCAAAAACCTCCTCAAACGCATCCACGCCGAGCGCCCGAACGTCTTCCACGAGTGGATTCCCGAGCTCAAAGGCGTCTCCGAAGAGACCACGACCGGCGTCCACCGCCTCTACCAGATGCAGCGCGACGGCAAGCTCCTCATCCCCGCGATCAACGTCAACGACTCTGTGACGAAGTCGAAGTTCGACAATCTCTACGGCTGCCGCGAGTCGCTCGTCGATGGCATCAAACGCGCCACCGACGTCATGATTTCCGGCAAGGTCGCCGTGGTCTGCGGCTACGGCGATGTCGGCAAAGGCTGCGCCCAGGCGCTCAAGGGTCAGGGGGCGCAAGTCGTTGTCACCGAGGTCGATCCGATCTGCGCGCTGCAAGCCGCAATGGAAGGCTACCGCGTGCTCACCGTTGAGGACACCCTCGGCTGGGGCGACATCTACGTCACCACCACGGGCAACAAGGACATCATCCGCGCCGACCACATGGAGAAGATGAAGGACCAGGCCATCGTTTGTAACATCGGGCACTTCGACAACGAAATCCAGATCGACAAACTCGAAAAAATCGAGGGCCTCCAGAAGCTCAACATCAAACCGCAGGTCGATCGCTACACCTTCCCCGCCGGCAACAGCATTTACATGCTCGCCGAAGGGCGCTTGGTCAACCTCGGCTGCGCGACCGGTCACCCGAGCTTCGTCATGTCGAATTCCTTCACGAACCAGACGCTCGCGCAAATCGCCCTCTGGGAAAGCCGCGAAGAACGTGAAATCGGCGTGGAAGTTCTCCCGAAAGAACTCGACGAAGAAGTCGCCCGCCTCCACTTGCAGAAAATCGGCTGCAAACTCACCGAGCTCACCCCGGAACAAGCGGCCTACATCGACGTCCCCGTCGCAGGCCCCTACAAGCCGGCGCACTACCGCTACTAAAGCCTTCG
>JBNNED010000107.1:0-3275 GCA_050285825.1 Verrucomicrobiales bacterium
AAGGAATAGCATAATAATCATACTTCCCTGTTTTTAAAGAGAGACCTGTTCTTCACGCAAATAGCGTAGAAGCAAGAGCGTTACCGCCGCACTAACAAGACCATTTACAAGATAGCTAATCGTGACAAGGACGGTCATCACTTGATATGCCCACAAAGCAGGCCAGTCCCACGATACTCAAGGCCCAAAAGCCGACCCAGGCGCTCAGTCGCGCCACTTCGACCGCCCGCCCCGGCTGTCCGGCACCGAGATTCTGCCCCACCAGGGTCGAGGTCGCCACCGACAATCCCAGCCCCGGGATGATGACAAAGCTCATGATGCGTGTCCCGATCCCATAAACGGCGAGAGTCACCGTGCCGAAACTGGCCACGAGAAAAATCATGACTGAAATTCCCAGCGCCCGTGTCGATTGCTCAAGCGAAGCCGGCAGAGCCATGGCGACCACCTTCTTGATCAAGGGCCAATCCGGGCGAAAAATCCCCGCTTCCCAGCTGATGCCGTAGCGTTCCCGGTAGCGCCCGCCAAAGAGCAGCGCCATCCCGATAGCCATCGCCAGCGACTGCGTCCCGACCGTGGCCCAGGCCGCCCCGGCGACCCCCATCGCGGGCACCGGTCCCCAGCCAAAAATGAAGAGTGGATCGAGAACGAGATTCAGCAAAACTGTGCCGAGGACGATGAAAAGCGGCACGCGCACCTCGCCCAGCCCCCGCATGATCGATTGATACATGAAGTAACCGAACATGAAAATTACCCCGCTGAAAGTCACCCGCAGATAGGACAAGGCCCCTTCCCGCACGCCCTCCTCGACCCGCATCAACTCGAGGAGTCGCGGAGCCGAAAGATGGCCCAGCGTTGACAAGAGGAGGGCGAAGAAAGCGATGAGAATGAGGGTCTGACCGGCGACCCGATTGACCATGTGGCCGTCGCCCGCCCCGGTGAACTGCGCCACCATCGTCGAGCCCGCGATGGCAAAGCCGCCGCCGAGCGCGAAGAGGAGGAAGATCAGCGGAAAACTGACGGAGACCGCCGCCACGGCCTCGCCTCCGAGCCGGCCGAGCCAGAAAGTGTCGGTGAGTTGGTAGGCCGATTGCAGGATGTTGGCCAGGACGATGGGCGTGGCCAGGCGCCAGAGCGACTGAAGGACCGGTCCTTCCGTCAATCGATTTCCCTGCTGTGCGGCACCCGCCATGCGTTCAGCCTCCCGCATCCGGCGCGGATGTCCAGCCCTCTTGCCCGTTCTCCCCAAAAAAAACGACACCCCGCAGGATGCCGTTTTCGCAAAAATTCGTTATTGAAATGGCTCAGCCGCCGATCTCGGTGCGACCGGTCATGCTCGCGCCTTCCTCCATGCTGAAGGTCTTCGACTTGACGTCCCCTTTCAGGAGGGATTTCTGTTTCAGCTCGCAGCGCTCGGAGGTGATGGTGCCTTCGACTTTGCCGTAGAGTTTGACCTCGCCCGCTTTCACATCGCCTTTCACGTTGGCGTTCTCGCCGATCGTCACCTTGCCTTTATCGGAGTTGATTTCGCCATCAACTTTACCATCGATGATCATGTCGTTTGAGAACTTGATCGATCCCGTGATTTCAATCCCCTGAGCCAAAACATTAGTCGCGTTTGCCATAACGGAGGGCATCCAAGCAGGTTCCCCCCCGCCTGACAATCTCGAAAAAATCATTTTTTCTCCCCAATAAAACTGTTCAATCCCCGGATTCTCCTCAATAAAAGCCGCCCGACATGAAAGACCAGCTCGCCACCCTGCAAGAAGAAGCCCTCGCCGCCATTGCCGCCGCCTCGGACGAAGCCCGGCTCGACGAAGCCCGCGTCCTCTTCCTCGGTAAAAAAGGCCGCCTCACCGCCATGAGCTTGGTCATGAAAGACCTCCCGCCCGCCGAAAAACCCGCCGCCGGCCAGCTCCTCAACACCACCCGCAAGGCCATCACCGAAGCGCTCGACGCCCGCCGCCAGGCCTTGCAGGACGAAGCCGACGCCCTCTCCGTGGCCGGACTCGATCCCACCCTGCCCGCCCGCGAGCTCCCCGCCGGAGCCCTCCACCCCCTCACCCTCGTGCGCGACCGCGCCATTACCATCCTCCGCCGCCTCGGTTTCGCCCTCGCGGACGGCCCGGAAATCGAGACCGAGTTCCATTGCTTCGATGCCCTCAACACCCCGGCCGACCACCCCGCGCGCAACGACTCCGACACCTTTTACTTCGATTCCGGCAAACTTCTGCGCACCCACACCTCCAGCGTGCAGGTCCGCACGATGGAAGGCCAGGCGCCGCCCGTGAAAATCATCGCTCCCGGCTCGGCCTACCGTCGGGACGAGATCGACGCCACCCACCTCTCCGTCTTCAACCAGCTCGAAGGCCTCTACGTCGCCCCCGACGTCCGCCTCTCCCACCTCAAAGGCACCCTCGAGTACTTCTACCGCGCGCTCTTCGGACCCGACACCGAACTCCGCTTCCGTCCTCACTTCTTCCCCTTCACCGAACCCTCATTCGAGATCGACATCAAACTTCACGTCAAAGGCGAAGAACCCAAGTGGATCGAAGTGGCCGGCTGCGGCATGGTCGACCCCGCCGTCTTCGAAGCCATCAACCAGTCCCGCAGCGATCAGGCCTACGACCCCGCGACAACCACCGGTTTCGCCTTCGGCATGGGGCTCGACCGCCTCGCCATGATCCAATACGGCATCAAGGACATCCGCCTCCTCATCGAAAACGACGCCCGCTTCCTCAGCCAATACGCCGGTGCGTAAAAACGCCAAATTCAAACTCCCACATCACATCATGAAAGCCCACGAAATTTGTAAAAACATCGACCCCGCCCTCATCTCCGATCTCTTCAATTGGATGCGCAGCGAGGAAAAAGACCTCTACAAAACGACCCTCGCGACCCTTGCCAACAACCGCAAGCTCCGCCCCGTTTTCGTCCAGAAAAAGTCCATTCCGGATCAAATCACCTGGATGCACAACACCCTCAAGCTCCGCACCAGCGACGCCATCGCCGAGCACCTTTTCCAAGTCTGGTTCATGAAAGGCCAGAAAGAACTCCTCGCCAGCTTCTGCGACGGCATGGGCATCGAGCACAACGAAGGCACGGTGGAAGGCGATCTTCCGGAAAGCCTCGACGCGGACAAGCTCAAAGCCACCACCGACGCCCTCCTCGCCTCGCACGACCCCAAGCTCATCACCCTCTACCTCCGCATCTTCAACCTGCAGACTCCCGAAGGTTGGGACGCCCTGAGCACTCTTCTGGAAAGCGACGAGCGCCTC
>JBNNED010000108.1:0-9541 GCA_050285825.1 Verrucomicrobiales bacterium
TCATAATTTGCTCATACGTCCGCCCCGACCGCTTCGCCTCATCGGAACCGCCCCCACCCACGACTTTCGTCCGGGAATCCCGAAGCACGATCTGGCTCTCGCTCCCGCCCTCTCCGCCTCCCGAGCCCGAGTTACCGATAATATACCCTCCCGCTCCGCCGATGACGACGCTGGCTGCTGCGATCAATGCCGTATTTTTCATAATTCTCTACTAGTCTGCCATTGTGAAAACCCGCCACCCTCCCAAGAGTTGCACGAAAAAAGCCGCGCACCGAGTCCGGCGGCGGCTGATTTTCACGAAGATAATAAGAGATTCCTCTCCCTCAGGCATTGAAGCCGTATTCGTCGCGGGGGCGGAAGCGCGCATTGCCGTGTTCCGCCTCCCACTCCGACTGCTTGGCCACCGTCAGGCGGGCAAAGGGAATGGCCTCCAGCCGGGGCTGGGGGATTTTCTCGCCCGAAAGCTCACAGATGCCATAACGCCCCTCCTCGATCCGCTGCAGCGCGGCCTCGATCTCGTGCAGAGAATCCTGCTCCTTCGCCAACAAGTTCAAAGCGAACTCGCGGTCGTAAGCATCCGATCCAGCATCTCCAGTGTGCTCGCCGCTCCCGGCCGCTTCCCCACCTTCGCTGTTCTTCAAGGTCTCCTGCTGCATGCCATACATCGCATCCATCAACTCATCCCGCAGATCCAACAAGCGCTGCTGCTGCTTCTTCACGAAGGCCGTCAATTTGACCTCTTTCGCGGGTTCCGCTTTTTTCTCGGCCGCCTTTTCCGGTGCCGCTTTCTTAGATGCTTTTTTCTCAGCCATAGTTCTTAAGTCCTCAGGGGGGATTCAATTGATTCAGGAATTCCGTGCGAATTCCGCCTCTTTCCTGCAAAAGGCCGACACCCTTACTCCCACTTTTACGAGACTGCAAGCCGGAATTCCGCCGATTTTCAGATCCCAACTCTCCCTCTATCATGTGCCGAACCGAAGAACCAAGCCTCCTACAACAAGAACCTATAAATCTAACATTTTTTGCCCCCTTAACAGATCCTAAGTTCTTACGCTGAGGCTGAACGTTTTATGCAAATTGCGATCACCTAGAGCATGATAGCTCTTTAAAGAATTTTTTTGGTCGTATCTCCTTGACACTCTGGCCCTAATCCTGCTATGTCGCATTTCGTCATGAAGACGCACATTATCACCACCCTAACCCTCGCTCCGCTGCTAGCCAGTGGGGCTTCGATTACAGATATCAGCAGTTCGGACTTCTTTGAGCAAGATTTCCGAAATCAACGGGTCGACGCACCCGCAGTAGTATTAGAGCTAGATGTTGATCTCAGTGATTACACGGATCCAGCTCTCGGGGCACTTCCCCCGGGAACAAATACCTCGTGGAATCACGCTAACTCTGGCTTTATCCAAGTTTCAGCACTCGCTGGTGCTGCCGATATTCAGATTTCATCATTCTCAGAAGTTGGCAATGACTCGCTAACCTTCGGTCGTCAAATCGCGCTAAATGGGCTTTTAGCTCCCCTGAGCGGCACCTTATCTACTGTCGCAGGCGCATCGACCATCCAAAGTTGGAATTCCACTGCCACAGTCAACGCAGACTTGGTCGCTGGCCAATTGTATGAGGTAAGCTTTAATGTCGATAGCCCAGGCGGACTTCCAGTAGGTCTTCTGAATAATATGGATTTCACGGTTAGCGGCGCTGGACTGGAACAAGAAGGTGGCGGAGGCCTCGAAATTCTCAACGTTTTGGATCTGATCACCATCGGCTCTGGCGCTGACAGCGACACTATTGTTTATCAGTTCCGCGCAACACAGGACCTGAGTTCAATTGATTTTAATTTTGCCGCTGAATCCATTGCTGACGTGAGTCTTCTTGCAGGAACTGAAGCTAACGAGTCAGTCATTTCCTTCTCCGGCTTCTCCGTCACGGCGGTTCCGGAAGCATCCAGCGCTCTCATGCTGATGCTTGGTGGTTTCTTCGGCCTGACCCGCCGTCGCCGCTAATCCGGCTTCTCAAATCAATTTCAGACACGACTCCTCACGGGGTCGTGTCTTTTTTTGGGCTGCGCAAAGCGCCCGCTTGTGACAAGCTGCCCTCATGCGCTGGCTCCTGGCAATTTTTCTCATCAGCAGCCTCACGGCGCGCCCCTTCTACGAGCTCCCGCCTGTCTCCTACTCGGAAAGCGAGCTCAGCCCGGCTCTGCGCGAGACCATCCGTCGCCTCCGCGCCCTCCCCGCCCCGCCGACGACCGGCAAACAAGCGGAACTCGCTTACCTGCAATCCGTTCTTGATGAATTGCAGATCTCCGCCGACTCCCAAGTCCTCGTCTTTTCCAAAACCAGCCTCCAGAACTCGCTCATCTCTCCCCAAACTCCCCGCGCCCTCTATTTTTCGCCCAAGGCCTACCTCGGCTGGATTCCCGGCGGCGTGATCGAGCTCACCCTCATCGATGCCCGGCTCGGCCCCGTCTTTTTCACCCTCGAACCTGCGGAGAGTGGTAAAAGCAAGGTCCTGCGCGCCGAATCCTGCCTCCAGTGCCACGCCACCAGCCGCACCGAAGGCGTCCCCGGCGTGCTCGTTCGCTCGGTCGCACCGGACGCCGATGGCCACCTCATCCTGCGCGCAGGCAGCTCCCACAGTGACGACCGCTCGCCTCTCTCCGAGCGCTGGGGCGGCTGGTATGTCACCGGTCACAGCCCCCTCCCCCACCTCGGCAACCGCACCCTCGAAGACAGCGGCGAGGCTATCATCCGCTTCGAAGCCCAGCCGCAGAAAGCCCTCGAAAAACTCGATTCCCACTTTGACACCTCCACCTACCTCCGCCCCACCAGCGACATCGTGGCCCTGCTCGTCCTTGAACATCAATGCCGCCTCCAGAATCTTCTCACCAAAGCTCTTCTCGACTACCGGCGTCTGCTCTGGTTCCAGCAAAGCCTCCACGCCGAACTCGACCCCGGCGACCCCGATGGCCTCATCTACCGGCGCACCCGCCAAAACGCCGAAGAGATCGTCCGCGCCCTGCTCTTTTGTGAGGAAGCGAGCCTCGGAGGGGCTGGCACACACGGCCATCCCGCCTTCCCAGAGAACTTCTTCCGCCAACTCCCCCGCACGAGCACCGGCGCGCACCTCGGCGAACTGCAACTCCGCGCCCACATCTTTAAAAACCGTTGTTCCTACATGGTTTACTCGCCCGCTTTTCAAAACCTCCCCGCCCTCAGCCGCACTCTCATCCTCCAGCGCCTCGCCGAGATTCTACACGCGCCAGAGCCGCCTGAAAACTACCGGCACTTGAAAAAACGCGAACGCGAACGCCTCGCCCACATCCTGCGCGAGACCTTGCCCGACTTCCCGGACCTCACTTCACAAAACGGATCGTCAGAGGATAGCGATACGACACTCCCTCCGAGGCCTTGACCGCCGCAATGATCGTGAAGACGACATCAAGAACAATGACCAGAGGCAGCAGGACGAATCCGATGAGCACAAAACACAGCACCGTGCTCACCGCGATGTAAATCGTCATCGAAATCTGAAAATTCAGCGCCTCCTTCGCCTGTTCCACTGTAAAAGGCAGCTCGTCTTTCTTGATCTGCCAAATCACCAGAGGAGCCACGATATTCGCAAAGGCCAAGCCCAACCAGGTGACCAAGGTCAGCAAATGCGCCAGCATCGCCCATTGCTTGTCCTCTTTCGAAATGGCTTCCCCCGTCATCGGCACGTTTTCCATGGCCCCGAAGCTAGCAAATGAGGGAATAAATACCATTCAAAACCAACACCCGAGCGCCCTTTTCTCAGATCATACAACAGCTCCACCGGCCTAAACCAGCAGAGCTGTTGCTTCCCCCCAAATTTTTCAGATGCGCAACAACAACAAATCAGGCGCTCCAAACAAGCAGAAAAAGCATATAAATCAGCTTTTCCAGCTCAAACGGAAGCATCTGAACAAGGGTTTCCCCCACATCATAAAGCAAGATGATTTCACCTTTAAAACAATCATACCCATCTTGCCTTTCATCAGGAGTGGAAATCCCCGACCCGCGCCTCTCTCTTCCCCTTCCACCCGGAGCGGGAAAAGCGACGAAAAGCAGTGGATTTTTTCCCCGAATCACCCATAGTCGCCCTCCCATGAGCGACGCCAACAGCCCAAGTCCCCAGTCCACCGCCGAAGAACTGATGAAAGTCCGGCGCGAGAAGCTCGAAAAACTCCGCGAACTCGGCCACGATCCCTTCGGCCAGGCCTTCGAGACGACCCACACGCCCGGGGGCCTGAAAGCCGCTTTTGAGAACGAACTGCCCGCCACCATCGCCGGTCGCCTCCTCTCCATTCGGGACTTCGGCAAATCCGTTTTCGCGACTCTGGGCGATGCCGAAGGTCGCATCCAGATCTACCTCAACAAAAAGCAACTCCCTGAGGACCAGTGGGAAACCTACCAGTGCCTCGACCTCGGCGACTGGATCGGCGTGAGCGGAAAAACCTTCACCACGGGCAAGGGCGAACCCTCGCTCCAGGTTGAAAAACTCACCCCGCTCAGCAAAGCCCTGCGCCCCATGCCCGACAAGTGGCAGGGCCTCACCGACCGCGAAACAAAGTACCGCAAGCGTCACCTCGACCTCATGTCGAACCAGGAAAGCGCCGAGCTCTTCGCCCTGCGCTCCCGCATCCTCGCCGAGACCCGCGCCTTCTTCCACGAGCGCGGCTACCTCGAAGTCGAGACCCCCATGCTGCACGACGTCGCCGGAGGCGCAGCCGCCCGTCCCTTCGAGACCCACCACAACGCTCTCGACATGCCGCTGACCCTGCGCATCGCGCCGGAACTCCACCTCAAGCGCCTCCTCGTCGGCGGCTTCACCAAAGTCTTCGAGCTCAACCGCAATTTCCGCAACGAAGGCATTTCACGTCGCCACAACCCGGAATTCACCATGCTCGAAGCCTACCAGGCCTTCGGGAACTTCGAGATCATGGCCGACCTCGTCGAAGAACTCGTCTGCCACCTCGCCGAAAAATTCTTCGGTACCCTGAAAATCGAGCACAAGAACGAAGAAGGCGAAGTCGTCCGCACCCTCGACCTCTCCCGCCCGTGGAAACGCGCTCCCTACAAGGAACTAATCAAAGAAAAAGCGGGAGCCGATTGGTTCGAGCTCAGTCCGGAAGCCCGCCGCGAGCGCGCCCGGAAGGACTTCAAACTGGAAATCCACGAGCATCTCGAAGACTACGAGGTCACCCAGCAGGTCTTTGAAAAACTCGTCGAAGAACACACCTTCGATCCCTGTTTCGTCACCCACGTGGACTCCAAACTAATCCCCCTGGCCAAGGAAAACCCCGAGGACCCGAGCGTCATCGACGTTTACGAACTCATCATCAACGGCCAGGAAATCTCCCCCGGCTACTCCGAGCTCAACGACCCCGACGTCCAGCGCCGTCGCTTTCAGGAACAATCCGGTGGCGAGGCCCAGGAAATCGATAACGACTTCGTCGAAGCTCTCGAACACGGCATGCCCCCCGCCGGCGGCATCGGCATCGGCATCGACCGCCTCATCATGCTTCTCACCGGCGCCCCGACCATCCGCGACGTCGTTCTCTTCCCTCAGCTCAAACGCAAGGATTGAGAAAAGTGGCATGGTCGTCTCGACCATGTCGGTGACACCTGAGCGCGGGCGAACTTTCTTTTGCGACGCTCGAAAAACCAAAGCATCAAAAACTCAAAAACCAAAACCCGCCAAAAGCTCGGGCAAGACGCTCCTGCCTTTCTTCTGTTAACGAGGCTTTGTGGCATGAGCGCTCCGATGATCGTTGTGGTCAAAGCGACTCACAAAACTCTCTGGCAGAATGGGGGCTTCTTTTTAGGTGTCCTTGATGTCAGGCACCGCATGGCCTGAGGAAGCTGGCGTGATCGGAAACATCATTCCTTCGCCTCACACAGGACATGGACGAGACGTCCATGCCACCCCCCATAAAAAAACGCCTCCAGTCTCCTGGAAGCGCTATTTGTGATCTTTTTTAAAATCAGCCTTGGTTCGCCAACTCCATTACGGAGGGGAATTTCCCTTCGCCCACGCTCTTGAGAGCCGCCTCCAGGATCATGCCGAACTGCGCTTTGAACTGCTCGACATCGGAACTCTCGACTTTCGGCTTCAAGGCTTTCAGCGTGGCCTCGGACGCCTCCTTGTTACCAACGAGAAATTGCGCGCGTGCCTTCGCCAGATCATAGGTCGATTGCTGAATCAGATCCGCCCCCTCCGGCGCAGTCAGGCCCTCCAGTGCAACCTTGGCATAAGCCTCCGCTCCTTCGCCGCCCTTGGTCTGAATCATGACTCCGAGGTCATACTCAGCTTGATGCGCCGCCTCCACTTTTTCCCGACCCGCCATGAGCTTGTCCCAGGCCCCGAGCTGGCTGTGCGCCTGCATGAGAAGCTGATCTTTATACTGGTGGCCCTCTTCCAAGCCAGCGGCATAGTCCGCCAGCCCCTGCCAATCCTGCGCCTGCATGAGCGACTGCACCGTACTCCGGAATTCCGCCTCTTTTTTCTGCTGGGCGGCCATTTCCGCGGCAAAGCCTTCGGCATCAAAATCGGCAGCGAGCACTTTCTCGACCAAAGCCTCGCTGATATTCGCCGGGTGGTTGCTGTAAACGATCTTTCCGTCCTTCACGATGAAGGCGTGCGGAATGCCCTGCACCCCGGCGGCCTTCAGCCAATTCGTCTCGAAAGCCCTGCCTTCACCACCGAAGTAGGCGATGGGATAAGACATCTCGTCGCCTTTGCCCTTCACGAAAGGCTCGGCCTTCCCCTTCTCCTCCCAGACGTTCATACCGACGATGTGCAAGCCCTTCTCGGCAAACTTCTGGTGCAGCTCGTTCATGTGCGGAATGACCGCGAGACAGGGCCCACACCAGGTCGCCCAGCACTCGATGATGTAGGCTTTTCCATCTTCGTTCAGCGACTTGATCGGCTCCCCCTGAATCCAGGTCACGCCTTCAAGCGCGGGCGCTGCCGAACCCACGCCGAGGGGCTGATGAGCCGCCGCCGCTGCCGCCGGAGCTTCCGCATCCTGGGCTGACACCGCGACCGGCATGACGCACAGAGTCGCCAATAAACTGAGAGTTTTGATCGTTTTTTTCATAATTTGCTTGGGTAAAGGCCCACCTCACCCACTTGGCTCGAAAAAGGCCCCGACGATGACAGCGAACTTCCCACACCCTACGCGATCCGCGCCCAACCGCAAGAAATCGCCTCCGGAAAAGTCAAATGAGCCGGCGAAGACTCCGAGCTGAGCCCGTTTCTCAAAAAAACATTTTTTGGGTTGATCCCACCACTACCCCCTCCAGGAGGCCCCTGTATCATTCCCTTGATTTTGTCTTTCTCGCTGGAAATAAGCAGGCACAATCCAGCCCGATAAACCAAACCTCCTGAACTCCTCCCGCCATTTTCAGGCAATCACCTCGGCCAGTCTTCTCCTCGCCAGCGGGTTCACCGCCAGTGCCGCTACAATTATGATTAACGAGGACTTTTCCTCCGACCCCTGGATTGACAGGAGTTGGAAATACCGGAGGAGCGAATGATTATCCAGGGCGTGCCACTAACGGGCTGGGTCCCGGGGCTGGCGTAGCGGGCGGCCCCTTTGACCGAGGGAACGCCTATAGCTACTATCTCGACACCAGCCCAGACTATCATTTTGGAGTCGGCGAGACCATCAGCGGATCAGGCTCCTTCTACAATACAGACGACGCAAGCGCGAATGATAACATGTGAATCGACCACCTCTCATCCACTGCCTCAGAAAGCTCTCCTTCATGGATGGCCGGATTCACGCTGGGCGAGCCTGAAAATGGAACCCCCGGCTTCCGCCCTGGCACGACTGACATTGACGCTGGTGGCTTCAGTGGCTATTCTTCAGTGGCTCCAGACACCAATCACACCTTTAGTTATTCTTGAGAGTCAATTGGAGATTACAGCCTGAGCCTCAACGGGAGTGTGATTGCCACCGGTAATCAGGCACGCCCCGGACTCTACACCGCCGGCTTCGGCATGGCCAGCCGTTAGCGGGCACTGGAAATAACTACGATGTCTTTATGGACAACGTTAGCTACAGTGTCATGCCTGAAGCTTCCACCAGCCTCTTCAGCATGGCCGCGCTCTTTGGCCTCACCCTCGTCCGCCGCCGAGGCAGAGCATAAGCCTTATCGGGGGGCATCAAAACTGGTATGAGATTTGTTTGTTGCTGCTTTTTCCTCTCTCCCGGTCCTGACGGAGACGCCCCAAGGGCAGTGAACTCAGGTTGGAAGACTTTCGCAAAATTTTTCTATGCTATGAAAAGCTCGCCCGTGATGTTCATGGCCTTGATATTCGGTGCGTCCATTGACCTTGACATGGCTTGGAAAAGTGCGCGTGCCGCCCCGTTCATCGGGCACCGATCCACCGGGAGGCCTGCGGATGGCAGGCGCTGTGGCGAGCTGCACTGTGGAGCAGCTGCGCGGTGTTGCTCACCCCAAATTTCTGATGGAGACGTTCGCGGTAAGTGTCAACAGTCTTGTTGCTGATACCGAGACGGACACCGATTTCCTTGGAGGTGAGCCCTTCCCGCAGAAACGAGAGCACTTCGTTTTCCCGCCTAGAAAGGATGGGAGTATGTGGTGGAGAGGAGCTGGGATCAAGCAGACGGAGGAGCCGGCCGATGAGAACCCGGGAAGCATCGTTCTTGAGAAGGGTCGCGGAGGCACCTCTGGTGGCGGCCTCTTTGCCGATCCAGCTATCGCTATGCATGGTCAGCAGGATAGAGAGGCAGGGAGAGCCACTTTGGCTGAGATGTTCGATGAAGTCAAGACCGCTGCGGCCGGGGAGGTTGAAATCGACAATGGCACAGTCAACCCGGTGATGTCCGGTGAAGGTGGTGGCCTCTTCGACGGTGCCGGCGAAGCCGACGACTTCAAGGCGCGGGTCGGGGTTAATGAGAGCGGCGAGTCCCTCGCGCAGGATGGCATGGTCATCGACGATGAGAACCCGCCACCGGGGCGGATGGCTCGGGGAGGCACGAGTCACAGTATTTGTCATGGTGAAGACGAAATTCCAAGCAAGTCAGACGCTAAGTTTTTTTCCGGGGAATGTCAATCGTGATTGAGAACCCCCTTCCCTCTGCACTTCGAAAACGGATTGCCCCACCCAGAGAGTGGATGCGCTCGCGCATGGACTGGAGCCCAATCCCGCCTTGGCAGGGGTCAACCCTCCCGCCGGAACCATCGTCACGGATTCTGAGGCGGATCTGAAGGAGAGTGGCCTCAAAGAACAGCTCGAACACATTGGCTCCAGAATGTTTGCAGGCGTTGTGGAGGGCTTCTCGGAGAATGCTGAAGAGGTGGTTTTCCGTGGTCTCGTCCAGACGCGTTTTTTCGTCGGCCTCGACTCGAATGGCGAAGGGAAGTTCTTCACGCTGCTTTTCCAAAAAGCATTTCATGGCTCGCCCGATGGGAAGGTTCTCTAACTCGGGGGGATGCAGGTCGGAGGAAACTCGACGGACTTCTTCGATCGCTCCCCGGAGACGCTC
>JBNNED010000109.1:0-4567 GCA_050285825.1 Verrucomicrobiales bacterium
TGGCGGTGGTGAAACAGGTTGTGATGCCGGAGGGCTTGGCCGTGATTTGATCGTCAAGGTCGAGATAGCCCCAGCCGCCGTCGAGTTGCTCGATTTTTTGCAAGGCGCGGATCTGGCTGGTGGCGAGTTTCTTGAGCGCGGCTTGTTTTTCGGGCTGGTCGCAGTGGTAGCGGGAGAGGGCGCAGAGGGCGCGCAGGCCGTAGGCGTGACCCCAGACGTTATAGGTCGTGGTGGGGTCGATTTGGCGCAGCTTGGGGAGGTTTTGAAAGAACCAAGCCTCGGCTTTCGCGATAGCGGCTTTCGTCCCGGGTCGGCGATCCCCGCTGTCGATGAGGCCGGCGAGGGCGAGGGCGGAAGCGCCGCTGCGGAAGGCGAGGTGGGCTTCGGGGACGGGGGCGTAGATGTTGATGCCCTTGGTGCGGGTCGGGCCACCCCAGGAACCGTCTTTATTTTGGTAGCCGACGAGGAAATCGACCCCGCGGGTGAGGGCTTTTTGGTAATCGGCCGCGCTCGGAACAGTGATTTCAGGGAGAGGAGCGAGCTCCGGGAGGGGGACGGCCCGCAGGGGGAGGAGCGTAGCGAGCAGGATGAGGGCGAGGAGGCGTTGCATCGCCAGAAAATGCCTCCATTCCGGTGCTTTGTCGATGCGCTTTCGTGTCGGCGACGACGTAGGAGTAGAGGAGCCGTAGTTCTTGGATGGTGTCTTGGGGAAAGGTGCTTGACGGTCTTTGTGAATTTGCTATCCAATTGATTGCTTGATTATGAAAACTCCGTGCTCCCCGCTGCTGCTATCGTTCTGCCTTGTTCTCGCCTCATCGCTGTCTTTGCGAGCGGCGGTTTTGCAGATTGATCCGGGAACGCAGACCGGTAGCACGGTGGTGAACAACGCCACGGCCCCTTATGCCATCGCAGGAGACAGCACTTGGAATCAGGGAGGAAATACCATTTCTACGACTCTGTACGCGGATGGCTCGCCCTCGGGGACGGCCGTTGCCATGGGGAAAGCGACTTTTGAAACGACGACGACACTCTCCTTCACCGGAGGTCTCTCAACGCTCGGAGGAACCGGGACGGGGACTTTATTTACGGGGAATCCAGCGCAAAACTCGGTGTTTTCCGGCGGCTCGAATGTCCAGGATGGTATCGTGGGTATGCGCATCTCCGGCCTGGCAGCGGGAGAGTATGACATTTACGTGGCGGGGGTCTATCTGGGCACAGCCACGGAAAGAAGAGTGGGCGGATCGACGCCGGCGGCACAAGCCGTCTGGGCCTTCGGAGGGGCGAATGTGGCCTCGCTGGACTATAATACCGTGGATCAAACCGTCAGCGGCACCGGGATTGCGTCTCAATCGGCGTTCGATATTCTGGAAAATACGAATGCCAACACGTGGACGCAGGGAGACAATTACGCGCGTGGGACGGTGACCTTGGCGGCAGGGGAAGACCTGTATATCCTGACTTCGGGAGATCGGAACGCCACAGGCATTTCAAACAACGAGTATCGTGGCTGGATGAACCTGGTGCAGGTCGTGGGCGTTCCGGAACCCGCCTCCTCGGCACTGCTGGCCTTGGCCCTGCCTTTGCTGATGCGGCGCAGACGCTGACTGTTTCCCGGCTTGACCGCGGGGGACTGCGCTTCATGATGGGGATCTGATGAGAATGTTTTTATCTGCGGGTATCGGGTTGGCTTTGGCGGTCGTGTCTCCGGCGAAGGAAGGGGCCTTGCCGGCGGCTCTGGCGGAATTTGCGTCGGGGCAGGTCGAGGTGGGGGAAGTGGCGGGCTTGCTGGTCGAGGTGGGCGGCAAGGAGGGCGTGCGGGCACGGGCGGCGGCCGGTTTCGCTGATGTGGAAAAGGAGATTGAGATGACGCCTGACCGGGTTTTTTGGATTGCTTCGATGTCGAAGCCGATCACGGGGACGGCGGTGATGATGGCTCAGGAAAAGGGGCTTTTGCAGGTGAGTGATCCGGTGGCGAAGTATCTTCCCGAGTTCAGGGAGCTGAAGGGGGCGGACGGGAAGCCGGCTTCGGTGACGATTGCCCAGTGTTTGTCGCACACCAGTGGCTTGCAGGATTTGAACGGGGAGGAGAACGCGGCGACGAAGGATTTGGCGGAGCTGACGGCTCTGGTGGCGCAAAAGCCGCTCAAGTTTGAGCCCGGCACGAAGTGGGCGTATTGCCAGACGGGGATCAACACGGCGGCGCGGGTCCTGGAAGTGGTGTCGGGTCAATCCTTTCCGGACTTTCTCGAAGCGCAGCTTTTTCAGCCTTTGGGCATGGTGGATACCAGCTTCTACCTCAATGCGGCACAAGCGGAGCGGCTGGCCGTTTCTTATCAAACCACCGAGACGGGCTTCCACCCCGTGAAACCTTATATTTTATTTGGCAAGGAGGCGACGGATCACGCGCGCTACCCGAGCGGGGCGGGCGGCTTGTTTTCGACTCTGGGCGATTATGGAAAGTTCGCGCGCATGATTCTGAACGGGGGAGAGCTCGACGGAAAACGTTATCTCACGCCGGAATCGATCGCGCTCATGACGGGCTCCCATACGGGCGAGCTCAAAGCGGGTTTCGTGCCCGGGAGCAAGTACGGGCTGGGCTGGATTCGCGTCGCGGAAGCGGTCGGAGTCACGGCTCCGCTCAGCGTGGGCTCATACGGTCACGGCGGTGCCTACGGCACGCAGGCCTGGATCGATCCGGTGGCCGGTCGCTACACCATCATGATGCTCCAGCGGACGAATTTCGGCAACGGAGACGCCTCAGAGACCCGCGCTTTGTTCCAAAAAGCGGCGGCGCGGTGAAAGAAGCAGAGAGTAGAAAGCAGGGAGGAGTCGGGGAGTTAATCCGGCAGGACGTAGTTATCCCAGTCGGCGGCGAGAGTTTCCGGTTTGATCGCCTCGACATGGAAGTCGCCAAAGACGGCATAGAGCACGCCGCCGTGGCTCTCGGCCGCAGGCTTCATCTTCTCTTCGACGATGGAGGCGTTCGTCCCGAGCTCGTAGGCCCAGCTTTTTGAGTCGATGAAAAGAATTTTGCTCCCGGCGAAAGGATGGTTCGCGGCGTAGTAGCGGCGCTTGTAGTTTGTCGAGAGGTTCCGGTTGAGGAGGTAGCTCGGGGAGGTGTTACCGTGAGTGCTTTCGGCCTCGTTCAGGCAAGGGCAGCGGCGGCGATCGAGCTGGATGCCGAGGGCTTTGTCAATGTCCTCATCCCAGTAAGGGGCGTAGGGCGAGCAGCCACGGTCGGTGCGCGGATCATAGGGGGTGTGGGAAATGGCGGCCCAGTTCCGTGGGGTCATGAGGGCGCCGTTGTAGTCAGCGGTGCTGCTGGTGAAGACGACGCTCCACTCGCGCAGATTGTTCAGGCATTTCAGGCTGCGGGCTTTTGCCGTGACCTTCGACTTCACCCCCAGCCCGAGAGCGAGGAGGACGGCGAGGATGGCAATGACGACGAGGAGCTCGGTCAGCGTGAAGCCGCGACGGGCGCTCCGGCGGGATGGAATACGAGGGTTTTGGTGCATGGTTCCTAAACTTAGCGTAAAAAAGAAATTTCCGGCAATCCCCCGAGTGGGTGATGGCGGCGCGCCGGGATGAAGGGAGGGGAGAGCAACGGAGCCCAATAAAAAACACCGACCCACAGGCCGGTGCTTTCCAGATTCACTCACCCTACAAGTGATTCAGCGACGGCGCCGCAAAAAAGCAAGGAGGCCAAGGCTGCTGAGGAAGAAGGCACTGGGCTCGGGGACGTAGGTAATTGTGAGCGTCGGCTTTAAATTCGTCGTCTCGTTATCAGAATAGGGGAGCCATTGGCTGTTTCCTCCGTGGAGAATAAGCGTTAGAAAGCCATCGCCATCAATTGTAGAAGTCACGCTACTTAAAAAGGAAGCATTTCCACTCCCGATGACCGCTGTGTTAGGTGCAGTAGCATTAGAGAACGTCATGACCTCGCTGGTGGTAGTCGCGTCGAAGTCAGTATCAACATCCGTTTCCGGGGTATAGGAATCGTCAATAAACGGGTTTGCAGCGTCATAGAGCAATGATGTGGTGATGAGGGCGTCGTCACCGGTGTACTGCGTCATTGTTCGTGTGCGAACACTTCCGGAGTTTTGGGATTGGATGCTCAGGGTGACGTCCGTGATGTCTGCGGTCGAGATGCCTAAGCCGCTTAAATCGAATTTTAAGACGGTCATCAGGTGCCGTCCTGCTGTTGTTTGATAGATGTTGTTTCGATAAGAAGTGGTATCGAAGCTTCCACTGTAGGCAGCGCTGTAGTCAACTTCGGTGAGAGTTCCGTCAAAACCGGCGCCATCAGCTGTCGTCACGGCGAGGGTGGCCGCCTGGCTGCTGGTGACCAGTGCTGAGAGAGCGATGATTTGCGCTGAGAGAGAGAGCGGAGAGTGCTTGGTGGTTTTCATAGAACCTGCTTATAAAACAGCCCGGGCCAATTTGCCTATCCCCCGAAGGGGTGATGGGGATTCATGAAGAGTGGGATGATCTCTCTCTGCGTTTCTCCAACAAAACGCCGCTGCAGCGGGAGGTGGGAGAGCCCGGGGAGCGCCGGCATCCTGCCGGT
>JBNNED010000110.1:0-6535 GCA_050285825.1 Verrucomicrobiales bacterium
CGTCTTCACCGCCAGCCAGGCCTCCGCCGCCTACCAGCACTGGCTCGAAAAAAGCACCCGCCCCCCGGGCACCTGAAACCCGCACCGCCAACTTTCTCCATTTCTCCCCATTTCTCCCCTTTTCTCCTTTCTACCCGCCGCAATCTGCTCTCTACTCCCGCAATGACTTCAATGACGGGATTCGGACGGGCGGAAATCGCGGATGATCGCTACGGCGTCTGCGTGGAAATCTCTTCGGTGAACCGCAAACAGGCCGACATCGCCTGCCACCTCCCCCGCGAGCTCGCCGAGTTGGAAAGTGCCGTTCGTAAAAGTGCCCTCGCCCGCATCTCACGGGGCCGCCTCACCATCGGGATCCGCTGCGAGCAGCACAGCGGCGAAGGACAGATCAAACTCGACCGCCAACGCGCCCGGGCTTTGGAAAAGGCTTACCAGGAGCTCAGCGAACTTCTCGGACGCGACATCACGCCCGGGCCATCCGACTTTCTCCGCGCGACGGATATTTTTCACGACGCCCAGGAAAGCCCTGATTTGGAGCGCGCCCGCGCCCTCATCCTCCCCGCCCTCGACACGGCTCTCGATCAACTCACCGCGTCGCGTCGCCGCGAGGGAGAAGATCTTTTATCCGACCTCGAAACGCGCCTGCGCACGCTCGCCGAGCTCATCGAAGCGATTGAAAAACGGGGCCCCGCCTCCGTCAGCCGCCACCGCGAGTGCCTGCATCAGAGACTGCGCGAACTCGGGCTCGATCTCGATCCCGCCGACGAGCGCTTCCTGAAAGAAATCGCCCTCTACGCGGAGCGCTGCGACATCAGCGAGGAAGTCACGCGCCTGCGCTCCCACCTCACGCGCTTCCATGAATACCTCGCCGCCGAGGAAGCCGTGGGACGCTCGCTCGACTTCCTTTGCCAGGAAATCAACCGCGAATTCAACACCATCGGCTCGAAAGCCGCCGACGCCCCCATCGCCCAACACGTCGTCAGCGCCAAAAGCGAACTTGAAAAGATCCGCGAACAAGTCCAAAACATCGAGTAAACCGACTACCACCCGGGCGCATTTTCCACTCTTCATTATTCATTTTTCATTTTCCACTCCCATGACCTACGATCTCGATCACCTCGATCCCTCCGACCGCTACAAGATTCTCGCCTCTCTCGTCGTCCCCCGCCCCATCGCCTGGATCACCACGCTGAATCTCGAAGGCAAGGTCAACGCCGCGCCCTTTTCCTTTTTCAACGTCTTCGGCACCAATCCGCCCCTCGTCATCTTCGCGCCGGGCAACCGCGATGCCCACACCCCGAAGGACACCGCCCTCAACATCCGCCAAACCCACGAGTTCGTCGTCAATCTCGTCAGCCCGGAACTCGGAGCCGCCATGGCCGCTTCCGCCGCCCCGCTCCCGCACGGCGTCAATGAGCTGGAAGGGCTCGACCTCAGCCTCACGCCTTCCGATCTCGTGGCGCCGCCCCGCATCAGCGAAGCTCCGGCCTCCCTCGAATGCCGGGAACACTCCATGATCGAAATCGGGGGCAACCGTCTCATGCTCGGCATCGTCCACCGCGTTCACACCCGCGACGCGCTCTTTGACGAAAACTTCCGCCTCCAAGCCCCGCACAACCCCATCGGCCGAAAAGCGGCTCCCAGCTCCTACTGCCACTCCGAACCCGAATTCGAACTCTGATCAGCCAGAATAAAAGACCCATCCCAACAAGCCAGAAGCAGCACGACCAGAAAAATCGCACTTTCTGAAAAAAAACCTTGGCAAAGCGCCTCTTTTCCCTCACCTTGCGCCGCCCAAGCCCAACCGCTTTAAAAATCACATGGTTTCACTTAGACTCACCCGCCAAGGCTCCAAAGATCGCCCTTACTACAAAATCATCGCCATCGACAAGCGCAAGCGTCGTGATGGCCGTGGCATCGAGCAAATCGGCACCTACAATCCCATGCAGGAAGGTGAAAACTACACCATCGACCTCGAAAAAGCCGATAAATGGCTCGCCGTCGGCGCCGAAGCCAGCGAAACCGTCGCCAGCATCATCAAGAAAGCCCGCAAGGCTTCCTGAGTTCCGCTTCTACCTGTTCTAAGCAAAACAGCCCGGTCGATCCATTCGTCCGGGTTTTTTCGTACCCTCATGGAACGCGGAGTCTCCAACACGGGCTAGCTCAGAGCACCAATCACGCGCCAGAAGATCCTAAGACCGAGTGAGTCGCGAAACAATCAACCAGCAAGGAAAACTTACTTGGTTCCCTTCTCCTGTCGCCGACTTTCCTCCAGCAAGCGGTCCGCCTCAGCCTCCGAGACGGCCGACAAGCGTGAAGCCAGCGTGAGCGGGATCCAGCAGAGCTCGGACTCGGCATTCAAGTAGCGCTGTTTCAGCTCCGGAAATTTCCGGAAAGCCTGAGGGGGCACGCCAAGCTGAAGCTCTCCCTCATAGACCGGGGTGCGCATTTCTTCCCTCAGACGCGCTTCATTCACCTGCCGGACCGAGCTTTCGAGGTCTGCCAAATCCAGAGAGTCACCCTCCTCGTCCTCGCCGCCCTCCCGGGTGTTGGAAGCGCCCAGACTGAAGCGCTCCACCTCTAACTTCTCCGCAGATGAGATATCGAGAGCCCCCGCGCCCCCCTTGGTCAGCTCGATCTGCAAAGCCTTGGCCGCTTCCTGCTGGTTCAGATATCTGGTATGGAAGCCCCCTTTGATTAGCAAACCACTTTGGGAGCCGGCACGCAGGTTTTCGACCTCCAGCTTGCCTCGGTGTGTGCTGAAATCAAAGCCCCCTTCTTCAAAGACCACCCGACGATAACTGCGATCGACATCCAGGACCGAGAGAGTTTTGAGAATCGGCCAGGCGTCGCGCAAAATCACTCGCTCACCACCTCCCCAGTCGAGACGACCCGCCGCACGCAGGGGGCGGTCGAGATTCCCCTCAATGACAAACTCGCCGCCCAACTCCCCGGCGATAAAGGGCGCGAGATCGATTTGAGCCGCTTCGGCCAGCAGCCCCAAGGGCATGGATCTCATTTTCACCTTCAGATTCAGCAGCGGGCTCGCACCGCTTCCAGCGACCGACCCCGTCATCACGAGTTCTCCCTGATTGCCCCCGGTAAAACGCGCTTTGCTGAGCTTGATTCCTTCTTCTCCGACCACCAAATCCGCTTCCTCAAGACGCAAGCCGCGCAGCCAATTTTGGGCGAAGTTCCCCCCGCGCAATTGCACCTGCCACCCTTCCTCTGAGCGCGTGGCGCGCAAACTCGTCCCCTGCAGAGATCCATGATTCAAGCGGGAGTAGCCCCAGGAAAGATCCAAACTATTGATCGTCAATGAATTCAACGAAGACGCCCGCTCTTGAAGAAACTGGCTGAAAATTCCTGCCATTTCCTCATCCCCCCCCGATTTGAGGCGGAAACGGGCCGAGCTCAGCCGCAATTCGTCCACCGGTGACCAGTCGAGCCACCAAGCCCGCAAGGGGAGGTCGCACTCGATCTGGCCGACTTCTCCTTCAAAAAAGACGGTATTTTTGCCTCCCGAGAGCTTCAGATCGGACATCAGCGCCTCCCCTTTTTTCCGTTGAAAAGCTCTCAGTTCCACCTCAGCCCCTCCCACCGCTTCGCCGATGACATCAGCCAGCTTATCCTGATAGGACGTCGTCCCCAACCACCTCAACCCCAGGAAGTAAGCGAGCCCAGCAACGAGCACTAACAAGCCTATGAGCCTCAGACTCAAAAGGAGGAAAGCGGCCGCGCGACCGCCCTCTCCGACCAGCCCACCGTAGCGAACTTGTGCCATCAAACCTTGTGAGCCGACCCACTCCGCCAAGCGGCGTTCAAAACCCTTTTGCTTCTCTGGACTGACGTCAATGGACACCAAGGCGCTATAGCGTGCTTTCCCCTGTTTGCCAATGGCAAAGGCGGGCCAATCCCTGATTTCAACAAGTCCCAAAGCGGCAGGCTCATTTTGCTCTCGTCCCCGCCTTCAGCCCCCTCTATCATCGCCCCGTGGAGAATCCCGCATACAAAGTCGATCTCGAGTTTTTCGAAGGCCCTCTGGACCTCCTCCTCTACCTCATCCGGCGCGACGAAGTGGACATCTACGACATCTCGATCTCGCGGGTCACCACCCAGTATCTCGCCTACCTCGAGACCTTCAAGCTGCTCAACATCGACCTCGCCTCCGAGTTTATCTCCATGGCGGCCAACCTGATGTATATCAAAAGCCGCACGCTCCTGCCCAGGCGCGAACAACCGCCGGAAGACGAAGCCGAGGAAGACGACCCGCGCTGGGATCTCATCCGCCAGCTCATCGAATATAAAAAATTCAAAGACGCTGCCGGCTACCTCAGCCAGCGCGCGCTTCAGGAAGAACAGCACTTTGCCCACCAGCCGGACCACGAACCCGCCCCGGAAGAAGTCGCGCCCGCTCCGCTCGCGGAAGTCTCGATTTTCGACCTCATCCGCGCTTTTCAAAATGTTCTCAAACGCTTCGAGGACACGAGAGACTTTGGCGACATCGTCGACGACCGCTTCACCGTCAGTGACAAAATCGAGCAGCTCCTTGCCACCCTCCAGCCCGGCAGCCCGGTCACTTTCTCCACGCTTTTCCAAGCTTCGAGCACGAAAATCGAGGTCATCGTCACCTTCCTCGCCGTCCTCGAACTCATGAAAATGAACCAACTGGAAGCACGTCAAAACGGCCTCTTGGGCGAGATCGACCTGCTACGCAAATCGCCCGCCTCATGAGCACGGAACGCCACATCGCCCTCTTCGGCGGCACCTTCGACCCCGTCCACCTCGGCCATCTCGACATCGCGACCAAAGCACGAGAGGCCTGCGACATCGACGAAGTCCATTTCCTGCCCTGCCGCCAGTCGCCGCACAAAAAATCCGCCCCCGGCGCCAGCGACAGCCAGCGCGTCGAGATGCTCAAAATAGCCATCGCCGGGCTTCCCTGGGCGCGTCTCAACGAGCTCGAACTCCAGTCTCCCCCGCCTTCTTACATGTGGCAAACCCTGCGCCAGCTCCGCGCGCAAGCCAACGCCGCCACCCGCTTCCACCTCCTCATCGGTCTCGACCAGTGGCAGGCCCTTCCGCGCTGGAGCCGACCGGATTATCTCGCCGCCCATCTCCACTTCATCGTCGTCGGGCGCGACGGACATCCCGAGCCGCGCCACGGCTACGAAGCGAGCTTTTTAGCTGGAAACCACCCGGCGTCCTCCAGCGAAATCCGCCGCCAACTCGCCGCCGGAGAGGAACCAGACTGGCTCCCGCCCGCCGTGCGCGCTTACATTTCCGCACAGCAGCTCTACCAAATCGAGAGCTGACTTGCCAGACCGGACAAATTGCCTTAATTCTCTTTCAGACACATGAAAATTCCCAGCATCTTCTCTCTCTCGCTCGCCCTCACACTCGGCTGCCTCGCCCAGGACGAAGCGGACAAAGCCCCCCAAGATCCGCCCGCAGCGGAACCTCAGATCGCCGCCTGGCAGCAGGCCATTTCCAACCTTCCGGTCACGACCCGCCGCCAATATTTCGTCCACGCCCGCGAAGCCGACTCCCTTTTCAAGCAAAAGCGCATCTTCGAATGCCTGGACGAACTCGCCAAACTCAAAGCAATTTACCCGGACAACCCGGCCACCCTCAACCTCGAAGGAGCCTGCTACGTCGAGTTTCGCGACTTCGAGAAAGCCCGCCAGACCTTTGAAAAGGCCCTCGCTCTGAGTCCCGGCAACCCGAACGTCAAATTCAACCTCGCTGAGATCAAATTCGTCACCCACCAATGGCAGGAAGCCCACGACGCCCTCACGCCTCTCGCCGAGCCGCTCAAGGACGCCGACCAGGGCATGCACCACCTCGTCCTGTATAAAATCGCCCTCTGCAAGCTCAAGCTTGACCAAGTCGCCGAAGCCAAGGAGCTTCTCGCGCCTTACGATTTCCTCGACGACACCCCGCTTTTCTACTTTGCCGAAGCGGCCTTCGCCTACCAGGCCGACAAAGCCGCCGAAGCCGAAGGCTGGCTCGCCCGCGCCGCCCGCGTTTACCGTGATCCCCAGGCCCTCGCCCCCTGGCAGGACACCCTCATCGAGTTCGGCTACATCAAGTCCTTCTACGGCGGTGACCTCGAAGGGGACACCCGCGCACTCCCCGGCACCGAAGCCGCCACCGAAAACGCTCCCCAGCCCTGAACCCCTCACGGAGTCTAGCCACTCAGGCCATCCGCCCCGCGACCTGTTCCAGGCGGATGCCGTAGAGCCGCGCGATTTCCGGAGCGTGCGATTCATGGTAAACATCCCGGTAGTAAATCTCCTCGATGCCATAAGCGCACAAGGTCTGCATGCAGGCCGTGCAGGGCATGGTCGTCGTCGCCACCAGACGCGCCTCCCCGCGCTTGAACAAGCTGCACAAATTCACCTCCGCATGCAGCATGTAGCGCTGGCGCAAATCCCGATCATCCCAAAAGCCCGCCGGTGCCTCGTAGCCCGGTGCCAAGCCATTATAAGCCGTTCCGATGACCCGGTTATCCCAGTCCAAAGCCGCCGCCCCG
>JBNNED010000111.1:0-3902 GCA_050285825.1 Verrucomicrobiales bacterium
CCAATCGACCAAGGGCCCGTCTGCGCGGTCTTCCACGAGCAGGCTCGCGGTGTCACTTTCCAGCTTCACTCCCATCGCCACAAAAGGCTGATTTTCAATCGCTACCGTCAGAAAGGTATCAATCGAGCGGTAAGTCACCGGCTCCAGAGGAAAACGCTCATAATAATCCTCCATGAGGGGCTTCACGCGCTCGGGATGACGGACGTAGCGGAGTTTTTCCGCAATCGATTCCGCTTCAAAATAACCGCGCACGACCCGTTCCAGACTGGTGTAATAAGCGGCCGCGTCCTCACGCCGGATCTCTTCTTCGGGCTCCGAAGCGGCGGAGGGATTTTTCGCCACCGGAGCCTCCGCGCGCATTTGCAGGGCGCCCCAGGCCAGAGCGGCGATCAAAAAGAGGGAGATGAGCACGAACCAACCGATGGGGACAGGGCGCTTCCCTCCGCCCTCGTGCTCGGCCTGCCACTCGCCTTCCACATCTTCACGCAAGCGGGCGGCGGCAACCGGCACCTCCTCCGTCTCGGCCCGTTCATCCGGCTCAGGAGAGCTGGCGGACGCGGCGGGGCGGACTTTGAGCTCTCCCTGTTTGCTTAACTTCACAGGGCGGGCGGGCGACGTGGCATCTTCCAGACGCACCACTTCTGTGTCATCTTCTTGATCTGAAACGACCCGGAGCTTGTCCTCCTCATCCTCATTTTCTGCCATACCCGATAAATTTGCACACAAATCAGCGTAGACGCAACCCTCTTCCTCTGCCTAAAGTCCGCCAAGTGAACCCCGCTCGTATTCTGATTCTGACCGCCGGCTTCGGTGATGGCCACAACAGCGCCGCGCGAGCCTTGGCCGCCGCCTTGGAAGGGCGGGCGAGCGCCGAAGTTTACGATCCCTGTGCGGCAGGAGCCCCGCGCGTGAATGACTTCCTGCGCAAGATCTACCGTCGGGTCACAACCCATTCCCCCCGCCTCTGGCACCGCATTTACCGCTCGACCGAGCGCCAGGATTTCTCCCGTCAGCGCCTGCCCCTGATGCGCAAGCCCGAACTCGCCCTTGCCCGGAAAATCCGCGACTTCCAGCCTGATCTCATCGTTTCCACCTACCCGCTTTACCCGTATTTCATCGAGCGCCTCCACCGCGAAACGCCCCCCTGCCCCGTCGTCACGGTCATCACGGATTCCATCGAAATCAACGCCGCCTGGCGACAGGCCCCCTGCGATTTCTGGTGCGTGACCGACCGCTTCACCCGTGAGGACCTCATCGCCAGCGGCCTCCCCGCCCCGAAAGTGCGGGAAACGGGCTTCCCCGTGAGCCCGCGTTTTGAAAAACTCCCCCCCGTCGGCTCCGCCGATCCCGTCACGCCCTTCCGCGTCCTCTTTTTCCCCACCGCTCGCAAGCCCCTGGTCCGGAGTTACATGCGGGCGGTTCTCGACAGCTCACCCGACACCACGATCACCGTTGTTCTTGGTCGCAACGTGCGCACGCTCTACCGTCGGGCGGCCGAAATTAAAAAAGCCTACCCCGGACGCGTCAAACTCATCGGCTGGACCAGTCGCGTCCCCGAGCTCCTGAGCACCCACCATCTCGTCGTGGGCAAAGCGGGCGGCGCCACCGTGCACGAGGCCCTTGCCGCGCGCTGCCCGATGCTCATCCACCACCTCGTTCCCGGACAGGAAGAAGGGAACCTGCAACTTTTACAAAAAATCGGGGCGGGTCGCCTCACCCCGGACGCCGATGACCTGCTGAAGGCCCTGCGCGAGCTCTTGCAAGATGACGCCGCAGACTGGCGGAGGCAGAAAAAAGCCTTGGAGTCCTTCAGCAAACCCGCCGCCGCCAAGCGCATTGCGGACATCCTTCTCGACGAAGTCGGGAAAGAGGGACCAGATTTTACTTGATAGACCGCCAAATGAGGGCACGTTTCTTCAGCAGTCACTCACAGCCCCCGTTTTTCCCATTCTGACTCCAACTCTAGCAATTATATGAATACCTTCGCTTTCATCGGCAGCCTCGGCACCCCGGAAATCGTTCTCATCTTCCTCGTCATGCTTCTCCTCTTTGGGGCGAAAAAGTTACCTCAACTCGCTCGCGGCATCGGCAAGAGCATGGGAGAGTTCAAGCGTGCACGTGAAGAATTTGAAAACGAAATCACCCGCGGAGAAGAAGAAAGCAGCGACGTGGAAGTCAAAAAATCGGACAATACCGAAGCTCGCGAGAGCTGATTTTTCCATGACTCTCCCCGCGCGCCTCTCACGCCTCGTCCCGTTGGCTTTCTTCGGGACGCTTTTCTGTCTCAGTGCGTGCCAGGAAAAGGAAACCGCCACCTGGGAGGAAGTCCCCCCGGCGGAAAGCAGCACCACCACCAGCTCGACGTCATCCGCCGAGCCGGCGAGTCCCGTGACTTCCCCAGACACGGAGAAGCCCGCCACTCAGCCCGAGAAAGCACAAGTCGCAGCAACAGCTCCGGCTGCGGACGACTCCCTGCGCTTCTTGGCTTACAACATTAAAAACTACCTCAGCATGGAGCGGACCGTCGATGGCGAGAGCGTCAGCCAGTTCAAAGACGAAAAGGAAATTGCCGCGCTCATCAAGATCATTGTTTCCGAAAAACCCGACATTCTCGGCATTTGCGAGATCGGAACAGAAGAGAACCTCAAGGACTTCCAAAACCGCTTGAAAGAAGCCGGGCTGGACCTCCCCCACAGCGAATACGCCCATGGTTGGGACAACACCCGCCGCCTCGCGCTCCTCTCCCGCCTGCCCATCACCGCGCGGAATTCCCAAAGCGAGCTTTTTTACGAAACCGGCGGCAGCACTTTGCAGCACAGTCGTGGCATCCTCGACGCCACCATCGATCTCCCCGGCGGCCCGACCCGCTTCATCGGCCTCCACCTGAAGTCGAAACGCGAACTGCGCGATCACGACCAAGAGCTCATGCGCCAGAACGAAGCCCTCCTCGCGCGCAAGCACTGCAATACCATTCTGGAAGAAAACCCCTCGGCCCGACTCCTCGTTTATGGCGACTTCAATGACACGCGGCGCACTCCGACGATCTACAACCTGCTCGGTCAGCACAACGCTGCCAACTACTTGGAAGACATTTACCTCGTCGATTCCCGGGGGGAAAATTGGACCCATTTCTGGGATTATCAAGACACCTACGCCCGCATCGATTACGTCCTCGCCTCGAAAGCCCTGATCGGGGAAATCGACCGGAAGCGCTCCTATGTCGTGGATCATCCCGACTGGGCTACCGCTTCCGATCACCGCGCTCTCCTCATTACGATCACTCCCTGAGCAGCCGGGGAAAGCCACGCTACTGGCATTTTGGCACTGGATAAGCTTGTCATAAGGGGTTTCATCGCTATATTTCCGCGCGTTCCCTAATAAATATCCCTACTCACATGAAAAGCTTAAGCCTTCTCGGCCTCCTTGCGATCCTCCCCCTCCTCACCAACTGCGCCATGGGTCCGCCGACGCCCAACCCGCAACAAACGACGATCAAGCAAGCGAGTTACGTCAATCCCCACGCGCCGGGGAGCTACGCTCATTTCACCTCCGACCCCTCCTACCGCTACACCCAAAAGGCTTGGAAAAACGAAAAACTTCTCGCCAGCGCCAACAGCTCCAACACGCGGGTCAAAATCGACCTCAGCGACCAACGAGGTCTCCTCATGGTGGGCGATCAGATCGCTATGGACTACCGCGTCTCGACCGGACGTTCGTCCCACAAAACCCCGACCGGTAACTATACCATCATTGAGAAAAAAAGAGACAAGCGCTCCAATCTCTACGGTAAAATTTATAATGCCGAAGGTAAAATCATCAATTACGATGCCGACACCCGTAAGGACACCGTCCCCGAAGGCGGCAAGTATGTCGGAGCCCCCATGTTTTACTGGATGCGCCTG
>JBNNED010000112.1:0-4887 GCA_050285825.1 Verrucomicrobiales bacterium
ACCATCCCGGACCGCGGCATCCGTCGTGCCCGCTACAGCGTCCTCACCGGCGTGAAACACCCCGCCGTCCTCCTCGAAGGCGGCTTCATGAGCCACCCGACGGAGTCCCAGATCATCAAAACCGACAAATTCCAGAAGACCTACGCCGAGGCCATCGCCCGCTCGATCCTCTTCTACCGCAAGGCGACCTGCGCGAATAACAAAGCCGTCGCGCGCTGATTCTTGCCAAAAAGCCTCCGGGCACCTAGCTTGCGCGGCATGCTTTCCAAGCTCTCCATCTTTTGTGGCCTCGTCCTGCTCGTGGCCGGCGGCATCGCCCTCCCTTCCCCGCCCGCCAGCCCTGAAGCGATCCAGGCGAGCCAAGCCGGTCCGGCCTTCTTCTTCGGCGGTGCCTTGCTCATTTGCGGCTTCTTCGCCCGCGCCAACCCGCGCCACGGCGGCACGGGCATCTTCCTCCTCGCCGTTCTCGGTCTCTGCACCCCGCTCCTCGGCCTCGTCACGGGATCACCCCAGGAAAAAAGCGGAAACCCGTGGGTCTCCGCTCTGCTTATTCTGTCCTGCCTCGTCCTCTTCTCCGTCGCCCTCGCGGCCTGGCGGAAATCCCGGCAATTCCGCCCCGACGAGGAAGCTGACGAGGAAAAAGGGGAAAAAGAGGCTTAAACGGTCATCACTTCCTTCTCCTTGGCCGCGAGAAGCTCGTCGATGTCCTTCACGTAGCGGTCGGTGAGATCCTGGACTTCTTTTTCAAAGTCACGCTGACCATCTTCCGTCAGGATGTTGTCGGCCTTCAGCTTTTTCGCTCCGTCCATCCCTTCTTTGCGCGCCTTGCGCACGCTGACCCGGCCTTCTTCCGCCATGGCCTTGACCGATTTCACCAGCTCGACGCGGCGTTCTTCGGAAAGCTCCGGGATCGGGAGGCGCAGGCGATTGCCCTCGCTCACCGGATTCAAGCCCAGCTTGCTTTCGCGAATGCCTTTCTCGATGTCTCCCGTCGTGCTCGGATCAAAGGGCTGCACGACCAGCATGCGGGGCTCCGGCGCGGTGATCACGGCGAGGCCTTTCAGCTTCATCGTGCTCCCGTAGCTCGGCACATTGATGTCGAGATTCTCCACCAAAGCAGGCGTCGCCTTGCCGGTGCGGATCGAGGCAAATTCCTGACTGGTGTGGTCGAAGGCGTCTTGCATCGCCGTTTTCACTTCATTCAATACCGTTTGTTCGTCCATGTCCTTAATTCTGTTCTGTGATTCTTAGTGACTGCTGCGCACGATCGTCCCGATCGCTTCTCCGGCGAGAGCTTTCACGATGTTCCCCTCTTCGCCAAGATCGAAAATAATGATCGGGAGATCATTGTCCTGGCAGAGGCTGAAGGCCGTCGAGTCCATGACCTGCAGGCCCTGGCTCAGGCACTCCTGAAAGGTCACGGTTTCATAGCGTTGCGCGTCTTCATTCGTCTTCGGATCGCAATTGTAAACCCCGTCCACCATCGTCGCTTTGAAAATCACATCCGCCGCCATTTCGCTCCCGCGCAAAGCCGCCGTGGTGTCCGTCGAAAAGAAGGGACTGCCCGTTCCCGCCGCGAAAATAACCACCTTGCCGTCTTTCAAAAGACGCACCGCCTTGCGCCGGATGAAGGGTTCGGCCACGTTTTTCATCTCGATCGCCGACTGCACCACGCAGGGCACGCCCTCCGCTTCCAGCGCACTTTGCAGGGCCAGAGCGTTCATCACCGTGGCCATCATGCCCACATAATCAGCGGTCGCCCGATCCATCCCCCGCGCGCTCGCGCTCGCGCCGCGCCAGAAATTCCCGCCACCGACGACAATCCCGATTTCCACCCCCGTCTTCTTCCGTGCCTCACTGATCTCCCGCGCGATCCGCCCCACAATCTCCGGTGAAATGTTATCATGACTGCCCTTGGCTCTCAAAGCTTCACCGCTCAACTTCAAGATCGCTCTTTTAAAAACCCGTTCGGAACTCACTTCACTCATACGCTTCTGCACGAGAGTCAATCACCCCCTTCCGCATCAGAAAAGAGTAAACATGGGAATCCGCAAAAAGCCCTCAGCCTTCGAGGTCGAACTCCAGCCCCAACTCCGCCAAACTCGCGTTCTTTTCATCCGTCCCCGTCACCAAAACCCGCACTTTCAGACTCTCCCCCTCAGCCATCGGGTAGGCCCACAAGGTCTTTTGCACGGCCTTGATGCAGGTAGCCAGAACCGTCCGGGCCGGCAGCTGCACTTCCTCGGGAATGGCGAATTTTTCCAGATTCAACTCCACGACGAGTTCTTTTTCCTCCAGACGGGCCCCCGCCGTGATCTGGCAAAGCTCGAATAAATTGCACTCTTTGACCGCGTAGTTCGGGGAGCCTTCCATGCGGTAGGAACGCGCGACCGCATCCACCAGGACTTCAGGAAAAGCCCCGCTCAGAGCCATCGGACGGGACATCACCGCGACCTGCACCGCCTCGCCGCTCTCATCGGCTTCCGCCGAGTCCGTCCCGTGCAGGGAAATGGGATGAAAGACCTTCACCACATCCAGAGTCACCCCGAACAGGGGAGCCGAGATCAAAACGAGCAGGAGGAACAGCTTCTTCACGACAAAAAACTACACGGACTTTAAGTAAAATCGAGCCTATTTTAAGCGAGCCGACAAGATTTCCGGCCGACCCCGCGTCAGTTCGTGAGCTGACATGCGTCGTTTTCCCTCCACCTGCACCTCACGCAAGAGCACACTGCCCTCTCCACAAGCCACTTCCAGCCCCTCTTCGTCCGCCCGCAGAACCTCGCCGGCCTCCCCCGCCCCGGCTCGCACCGTCACCGGCGCGAAGACCTTCAAGCGGCGGCTCTTCCCGCCCTCTTCCAGTTGCGTCGCCGTCCCCGGCCAGGGGTCATAAGCCTGGATGAGGCGCGCGATCTCCGCCGCCGGGCGCGACCAGTCGATCACGCCGTCATCCCGACCAAGCTTCGGCGCATATGAAGTCAGATTTTCATCCTGCGGCACGCGCTGCGCCCGCCCTGATGCCAATAAGTCCAAGCCTTCCAGGAGCGCCGACGGAGCCGCCGACGCCAGGCGGTCGTGCAAACTCCCGCCCGTCTCCCCGGCGGCGATTTTCAAAGGATGTTGCAAAATCATATCGCCCGCATCGAGCTTCTGCACCACGTGCATCACCGTCCAGCCCGTCTCATCGTCCCCCGCCAGCAGGGCGCTCTGAATGCAGGAAGCTCCCCGGTATTTCGGCAGGAGGGAGGCATGCAAATTAATGATCGCCCGCGAAGGAATATCGATCAAAGCCTGCGGCAACAACTGCCCGTACGCCATGACCACGATGACCTCCGGAGCCAGGTCACGGATTTCCTCCAAAAAACCTTTCTCCTTCACCGCCTCCGGCTGCCACACCGGCACCCCGGCGGCCAGCGCCTGGCATTTCACCCCCGGCGCGCGCAATTCCTGCTTGCGACCGAAAGGCCGGTCCGGCTGGGTCACTAGTCCGAGCACCTCGTACCCACTCGCCAGCAAAGCCGCGAAGGCCGGCTCCGCGATCTCCCCCGTCGCCATCATCAAGACCCGCATCATACCCGGTCCGCTACCTCCAAATACGCGTCCACTTTCAAGATTTTCCGCAGAATATCATAGAGCACCTTGGCCGGCGACTGCGTGGCGTCGATGTCGAAGATGATTTCGTCGGGATAATACTCCAGAATCGGCTTCGTCTCGGCCTCGTAGGTGCGGATGCGCTTCTCGATCACCGCGTCGCTGGCATCATCGATCCGGTTCGATTTCAAAGCCCGCTTGCGCATCCGGCGCGCCAGCTCGTCACGATCCGGACAGCTCAGATGGAAGACTTGATGAATCTCGACATATTCCGCGAGCATCTCGGCCTGCGCGACATTGCGCGGAATACCATCGAGCACGAGAATATCGATATCCGGTTTATAATCATGGAGATCCGTCATATTCGCCAACTGAGAAGCCCAGAGCTGGACCGTCAGCTCGTCGGGAACCAACTGCCCTTTGGCCGAGTACTCGACGAATTTCTGTCCCAACTGCGTGCGCGTGTCCAAGGTTCGGAAGACGTCTCCGCAGGCACAGTGATAAAAGCGGGGAATCGTTCCCAAAATCGCTCCCTGCGTGCCCTTCCCCGATCCCGGCGCACCCAGGATCAGGATCGCCGACGGCTTGGTCTTACTAATTTTTTTCATATCTTGTTCTCTTAATACTCACTCCCTCACAACACCCCCACGACATACAAACGCATCCAAAACCAGTAAACCGTCGGGGGCAGCAGCAAGGCCACATCCACCAGCACGCGACGTGCCTCCATCGAGAAATTTCCCCGGCAGCGGTTGAGAAAATACAAGGCCGCCACCCCGACCAGCACGGCATAAAAATACGGGCGTTGGTAGATCCCGACCCGACTCGCAAAAAACATCGCCACCGCCGCCACCGCCAGGGTCCCGAAAGCCAGCAAACCCGAGGCATCTTCCTCGTCTTCCGGAGCCAGAACCCAAAAATCAATCGCGCTGATGTTCCAAAAACACAAAGCGGCGAAGAGCCAGAGCTCAACCTCCGTCAACATTCCCCCCATCGACAAAAAGGGCGCATAGGCGTGCGCCGCCGAAGCCACCCCCATCGCAAAAGCCACCGCCGCGACCAGGTTTTTCCCCAGACTCAAGCTCCCCTTGCGCCGCGCGTCCACCGTCAGAATAAAATACGCCCCCACCAGCACCCCCACCAGCAAACCGTAACCAAAAACCGCCTTCGAGAGCAAAGCCAGGCCCGCCCACACGCACCACAGCGCCCCCGCCCCGATCAAGACCATGAACTTCCGCCGGTGCCGCCGGTGGAAAAAATGCCGTCCCTCCCAGTGCCCGCGATCCTCCCCGAGAT
>JBNNED010000113.1:0-6345 GCA_050285825.1 Verrucomicrobiales bacterium
GAGCCGCACACCGCCGGCCAGGGCAGGCTTTTGCCTCCCGCGAAGAAGTCCTTGATCGTCGCCTGCTTGCCCCGCATGAGATGCCCGACGAAGGTCGTCAGCGCGAGGTATCCGAACACAACAAACCAATCAATCAGGGTAAAGGCCTTCACGGCGGCCAAACTGCGACATCACAGACGCTTTGTCGAGTTCCCATCCCTTCGCGCTCCTCCGCAGCGTGCAGAAACTCACTCCCGGTGCTCGCCGTAGGCCGCGATGATGCGAGCCACAACGGGATGACGGACAACGTCTTCCTCTTCAAAAGTGACGAAGCCAATGCCCTTCACGCCGCCCAGCGCCGCCTCGGCCTCGGCCAGCCCCGAACTCTCGCCCTTTTTCAAATCAACCTGCGAAGCGTCGCCCGTCACGACCATGCGGGAGCCCTCACCGAGCCGGGTCAAGGCCATGAACATCTGCTCGCGCGTCGTGTTCTGCGCCTCGTCCAGGATGACGAAGGCGTGGCTCAGCGTGCGACCACGCATGTAGGCCAGCGGCGCGATTTCGATCGTCCCGTCTTCCAAATACTTTTGCCCGTCCTCACGCCCGAGAATGTCGTCAATGGCATCATAGAGCGGGCGCAGGTAGGGAGCGACTTTTTCCTGCAAATCACCCGGCAAAAAGCCGAGCGCCTCGCCAGCCTCGACGGCGGGTCGGGTGAGAATGACGCGGCGGATGGCCTTCTTTTTCAAGAGATCGAGGGCCATGGCCATGGCGAGATAGGTTTTCCCCGTGCCCGCCGGACCGAGTCCGAAAACGACCTCTTTTTCGAGCATTTCGACGAGGTAGGCGTGCTGACGCGGCGAACGGGCGGTGACGGCGCCGCGACCGCGACCGCCTTCCAGCTTGATCTTCTGCAAGTCACTCACCTTCGGACTGGCCTTCCCCCGGCTGTTTTCGAGCGCCAGATCCACGGCCAGACGGAAATCCCGGGGCGAGATCACCCCACCCTCGCGACGCAGCTTTTCCATGTCCTCGACGACATCGCCCGCCAGCCGGCAATCGGCCTCCGCCCCCTGAAAAAGCACCCAGCCGTCGCGCGTGACGACCCGCAAGGGGAGAACTTCCTCCAGATAGCGCAGGGCCTGCTCGTCGTGACCGAAGAGCGATTGTAAAAAGTCGGCGGTTTCGAACTCCAGGCGGAGCTCCCAGGTTTCACTGGCGCTAGGCATGACCATGACATAGGGGCGGCACGGCCCGCTGGCCAGCCGGATTTTCGGGGCACCGCCGGGAAAACGCAGAAAATCACTCGAGCGTCGCGATAAAATCGACGAGTGCGCGGATTTCTTTTTTCGACAGCGCACGCTCGAAAGACGGCATCGGCACCGGCGGGTAGCCCTTGCTGAGGACGGCCTGCGGCTTGACAATGGACTCGACGAGATAGGCCTCATCCACCGTGATTTCCTCTTCCTTGCCATCGCGCAAGACAGTGTGCGTCCCGCCCCAGAGTCCTTTAAAACTCGGTCCGATCATCTTGCTGCCGTCCACAGAGTGGCAGGCGTTGCAATGCAGCGCGTAGAGTTCTTGACCGGAAAGCACGGTTTCATTGCGGACGAAAGTGCCCTTTACCGGCTTGAGCCGCAGCGTGATCGTCGCCGCGCGCGCCCCGGCGGGAATCCGCAGAGCCTGCCCGCCCTCCCAAGTCAGGCCCTCGCTCAGCTCGACTCCCACCACGCGATTGCGATCAATGCGGTAGAACAGGGCTTCGCCTGTCGGCTCGGGAAAGGTGAAACGCAGGATCGCCTGGTCCGTCCCGGAGAGATCGACGCTTTGTTCGACAGCCACACCATCGACGGAGAAGAGAAAGGTGGGTTCCCCGCTCGCAGCCTCACGCCGGTAGCCGTGGAACTCGACCTTTTCCGGTTCTTTTTCCGCCACCCCGACGCGCAAGGGCAAGCGATCGGTGCCCAACTCTTGCTTGAGGCCGAGAATTTTACAAGGCGTTCCACCCCGGCTGTTGGCCTCGCCTTTGAAATCCACGAATCCCCCGCTCCAGACGTAAACCGGTGCGCAGTGCAGGGCGTCGAAGGCATAGTGGCGACCGTGCGGATTCCCCACCGCGATCATGCGGGTGGAAGGGCCCTGGATGAGGCAGCGCTGGACCACGCTGCGCTCCCCGACCTTGATGTCGAAGCGCTGGGCGCCCAGCGGAGAAACGAGAGCCAGAGCGACCAGCAGAGTGCGTTTGAATGAGGGTGTCATGGGCGTAATTTGTTCAGGGTGTAGATGCCGTAGTTGTTTTCCAAGATCTGTCCGCCCGCCGCTTTCAGTCGGGGAAGCTCGATGTGGTAGAGATGGGCTTCGAGACGCGGGAACTCGAGTGAGACCCGCCGTCCGTCCTCCGAGACCGAGACCCGCTCGGGCGTGAGCGCCGTTTCGCCCATCGGTTCCGAGCCGTAACCATCCCAGTATTTATAGTGGAACTGCTTGATCTTGACCTCTTCAGCGGCGATCCCACGCGCCGCCATCGGCGCGGTCAGCACGAGATCAAAGCCCTGATCCGTCAGGGTGATGCGATGAATCTCGAAGGGCTCGGCTTTTTCATCGAAGGTGATTTTCTCCAAAGCCGGTTCGCCCGCGACCCAGCCCCGGCCGACCGAGCCGACCCAAAGATGGCCTTCGGGATCGAAAGCCGCGGAGTAAGCCGCGCTTTTGAGGGGGCGGATGAAAGGATAAACCGCGCCTTGGTACGCTCCGTCCACTTTTTCCAAAGAGACCCGCACGACGGTGCGCTGCGCGATATCCGCGATGAACGCCTGACCGCCGAAGGGTCCGAATCCTTCCTGCGGCGCGAAGGCCGGATGCCCCGGCGAGTTCGTTAAATCACCATGGGCGAGCCAAACCGCCGGATGCTTGCGCTCGCGGGCGAATTTTTCCTGATCGAGCTCCGGCACCTCCGCCACGGCCTCCGCCACAGTGCGGTGATCGAGCAGCTTCGGCGTCAGTCCGTATTCCGGCAAATCCCACAAGGCCGCAGGGTGCCCCAGAAAATCGCCTTCCTCGACGTGCCCGAGATAGGAGGAAGCCACCCAGTCGCCCTGGTTATCCGTGACGAAGAGCTCATTTTCGGCATTCATCCCGATCCCCGCCGGCGAACGCAGACCGGAGGCAAAAGGCGTGATGCGCCCTTCGGGATCGACCTTCATGACCCAGCCGCGATAGCCCAGCGGAGTCGACATCGGCTTCTGGAACTCGCCCTTAACCTGATGGTAACCGCGTGCCGCCAGGCCCAGGGCGAAATAGAGGTTTCCCTCGCCGTCCCGCCGTGGTCCGTAAGCGAACTCATGATAATTGCCGGTAAAACGAAAGCGATCTTCTACCGTCCGGTAAAGATCCGCGCGGCCATCGCCATCGAGATCCTTCAGGAACGTCAGTTCGGGCTTTTGCATGACATAAATGCCCTCTTCCTCCTCGGCCACCAACACCCCGTTGGCTTCCTGCAAACCCTCGGCAAAAAGCGTCCACTCCTCCCCTTCCCGCTTCCAAACCGCCCCGGTGCGCGTCGTGACATAGGCCACCCCCTCCGCGGTAAAAGCAAGATCCGTCGGCTCGAACAAAAAGGGCGCTTCCAGCTCGGGCATCGCCACCTCCTCCACCCGGTAACCCACCGGCGTGAAGCCCCGCTCGGGTCGACGCTCAAAGGAAATCGTGAAATGCTCCTGGTTCGGAAATAAATTTTTGATGCCTCCGCGTTGATTCTGCTTCCCGTTCGTTGAGACCCGACGGAATCCCACCTGGTCGAGCAGATAATTGAGATTCTCTTCCGTCTTCTGATTCGCCTTGATCTCGAAATGCAGCGTCTGCGCGAGCTCGGATTCATACTCCAGCCACTCCGCGATCTCCCAGCGCATTCCCGTCACCTCCTCGCTCAGCTCCGTCAGGAAGCGCACCTTGCCCTCCGTCACCTTCAAGCCCTTCCAGACCTGTTCCTGCTTCAACTTCTTGCTCAGCCTCAACGGCTCGGAAAAGAGCCAGGGGTTCCGCCGCCCCCCGAAGGACTTCATGCGCTCGTTCATCGGCTCAAAGGCCCCGCCCGGATCCTGCCGGCCAAAATGCCCCGTCCAGATCCCCACAAAAAACTTTCCGTTCGGATCGTAAAGATAATTCGCCCCCTTCGCCATGCCCACCGCAAGCAAGGGCAACTTTCCCTTCTCCTCCGCTGGCAACTCCCGGATAATCACGCCCTCCGATACCACAATTTCGTTCCCTTCCCCCAGTTCGTAGCTCCCATACGGATCTTCCGCCCGCGCCCACAGGCAGGACAGCACTATCATCAGCACATTCAGTCGTCTCATCATCATCACGATCGTTCCACTGCACCCACCGTAAAAAAGCCCCCGGCTCTGACGAGCGGGAATTCATTCATCATGTCGCGCAAAGCTCGCCCGCACGAATCAGCCTCGACAAACCCCCTGCTTCCGAAGCAATTTGCCGACATGCCAGAGACGCCCTTCTTCCTCATCGACCTCGCCAAACTCCGCGCCAACCTGGAAATCCTCGCCCGGGTCAAGGAAGAGGCCGGCTGTCGCATCGTCCACGCCCTCAAAGCTTTCTCCCTCCCCCAGAGCTTCCCACTCATCGCCGAATACCTCGACGGCACCTGTGCTTCCGGCCTCTGGGAAGCCCGCCTCGCCCACGAAGACTTCCCCGGCTCCGACAAAGCCATTCTCACCTGCTCCCCGGCTTATCGCGACGACGAAATCGCCCCGCTTCTCGATTGGTCCACGCAGCTCGACTTCAACTCCCCCGGACAATGGCGGCGCTACCGCGAGCAATGCCTCGCCCACCCCCGCCACCTCGCCGGCGAGCTCCACTTCGGCCTCCGTCTGAACCCGATGTGCTCCACCGGCCACACCGAGAAATACGACCCCTGCGCCCCCGGCTCCCGCCTCGGCATCCCCCCCGGCGCCCTCAGCCCGGAGGACCTCCACGGCATCACCGGCCTCCACTTCCACACCCTCTGCGAGCAAGGGGCCGAAGACCTCGAAAAAACCCTCGACGCTCTCGATCAGCACTTCGGCCAACTCCTCCGCCTCCCCCAGATCACCTCCCTCAACCTCGGCGGCGGCCACTGGATCACCAAACCCGACTACAACCGCCCCCTTCTCATCCGCCTCCTGCGCGAGACGAAGGAACGTTATCAACTCGACGAAATCTGGCTCGAACCCGGCGAGGCCAGCGCCATTCATACCGGCGAACTCCACGCCAGCGTCCTCGACCTCCTCGAAAATTCCGGCATTCAGAACGCCCTTCTCGACGTTTCCGCCACCGCCCACATGCCCGATGTCCTCGAAATGCCCTACCGCCCCGATGTCCGCCTGGATTCCACCGACTCAGACCCTGTTCATTCCGAACTCCCCGCTCCGCCATCCGCATTCCCTTACCGCCTCGGCGGGCCGACCTGCCTCTCGGGCGACGTCATTGGCGACTTCTCTTTCCCCCGACCTCTGCGTCTCGGAGATCGTCTCATTTTCGACGACATGGCCCACTACACGCTCGTCAAAACGACGACCTTTAACGGCGTGCGTCACCCCGCCATCGTCCTCAAACACGAAGACGACCAACTCGAGACGGTCCGCGAATTCACCTACGCGGACTTCCGCACGAAACTCGGTTAGGAGGGCGAAAAAAGGGAAAATAATTTGAATAAAACACTTCTAAAAAATACGCGACCCTCCATTAAAACCTTTGTTCGATCCCATGTCATCAAGACAAAACATGATATGAAAACGAACCTGAAAATCCTGAGCATCCTCAGTCTGATCATCGCCCTCAGCAGCTCGGCCGGCGCGCACGAGCGAGACCGCCGTCACAACCATCAAGCCGACAGCCGTCATCACGCTCATGGCCCGACAAAATCGCGGATCATCCATCATCACCACCTCAGAACCAGCCCGAAAAAAGCGCAGCGAGTCGTAGCGAGCTATCGCCACCTCCCCCGTGGTCACCGTCTCGTGCGCCATCACGGACGCTCCTACGCCATCCATAACGGAGCCTGCTACCACCGTCACGGCCAGGTCTGGGTTCTCACCAAACGCCCTTGGTAAGTTGAGAAATTAAGAAACGAGAACATCGCTTTCCGGCCCAGACCGGAAAGCAATTTTTGATTTCCCTTCTGGGCCGTAATGATCCGCCAACGACACGACGCGCGCCCACACGACCAGCCCCCTCTCGCCGAGCGGGGCATCTCTCCCATCCGCAGCGGGTCTGGCGACTTGTGAAATTTTTCACAATCTCCTTGCGAGTCCGCTGGATTCACGGTTTCATGCCTGCGGACAGACGATGAGCGAGACTTCCACGACCACCTAC
>JBNNED010000114.1:0-4488 GCA_050285825.1 Verrucomicrobiales bacterium
AGCAATTGAATGCGTTCCTGGGAATGCTTGCGGAGCTGGGCGAGCGCTTCGCGGTGCTTGCTGATGACGGCCTGTTCGTCGCGCAGCTCGCGCAGTTGGCTGATGAGTTCGAGGCGCTCACTGGCTAGCGCGGCGTTTTCACGGGTGATTTCGAGGAGGTCGGGATGGTTCTGGAAACGTTCGGCCTGATCCGCCGCCATTTGTTCGGCTTTGAGCGAGTTTTCCCGTTTTTTCTGACTCAAGGCACTGGTGAGAGCTTCCAGGCGTTCCTCGCTCTCCTTGATTTCGTTTTGAACCTCTTCCAGTTGGGCGGCATGAAGGGGGGCGGTGACGCGGTCTCTCTCCTGGCGCTTTTCCAGCTCCTTCAGTTGGCTTTCGAGCAGGGCCTGTGTGGCCAGGGCGGTCTCGTAGGCGAGAAGTTTCTCGGCGGGAGCGTTGGCGAGGGGTTTTTGCGGCAGCGTGGCTTCGGCCAAAGCCTCTTGAGCGGCGGTGAGTTGCGCGGGCGCGTTCTGGCGACGCTGCTCGCGGGCTTTTTGGGCACTTTCCAAGCTCGCTTGCTCGCTCTTGAGCGTGGTCAGCCGGCTTTCCAATTGCTCTTGAAAGGCGAGCATTTCTTCGAGGCTGAGCTGGTCCCAATCGGGCGCGGCGGGCGTGTTCTGCGCGGCTTTTTTCAGGGCTTCCAACTGGCCGGGAGCTTTTTTGAGCTCCGCTTCGGCTGTCCGGATGTTGTTTTGGCTGCGCTCGCGCTGGGTGAGAAGCTGCTGGAGGCTCTGCAAGGCCTTTTGCCGGGAAGCGAGCTCTTCCGGGGAGAGATCGGCGTCGCCCAAGGCTTCGAGGCGCGTGGCGATTTCTTCCACGCTCGGCAGTTCTTCATCAGCGGTGAGCGGCAAGATCAGAAAGAAGAGAAAAAGGAAGAAGTGCTTCATGGTGAGGCGGTGAGGCGGCGGAGTGCCTTCAGGGCTAAGGTTTCCAACGATAAAAAACAAGCGCCGACTGGCTGGGCCAGGGCGCTTGGGGTTTTTGGCGGAAGGGTGAGTGTGAGTGCGGTCCTAATTGCCGGCGGCTTGGCGGAGTTGCTCGAGGCGCGAGAGTGGTTTGTCCCCGGCGGGCTTTTTCTCTTCTTTTTTCGCCACCTTCGCTTCAGCGGGCTTCTTCGGTGCGGGGGGCGGGGGATCGACCCGCAGCGTGCCGCCCTGACCGACCTTGTGCAGGACGGGGTGGCCGTTTTCTTTGATGATCACTTCGCAGAAGAGGTTGGCGTGTTTGCCCTTGCGGGCGTCATCGGCGACCTTCAAGGGGAAGCTCACCTCCGCGCTGTCTTTGGTGATTTTTTTCGGGTCGGTGCTCACGCCGTGCGGGAGGGCGTGGAGGATGACTTCGGCTTCACCGGTGAAGTCCTGGAGTTTTTCCACTTTGGCAATGAGGTTGGTGTCCTGGCCGGGTTGGGTCGCGGCGAGCTCGATGGTGACGTTGAGGTAGGGCTCGGCCACGCGGACGAGGCCGTAGTTCGAGGCGAGGAGAACGGGGCCTTTGGGCGTGTTGGCGCGGGCTTCGACCACGCACTGCCACTCGGCGAGCGGGGCGTCGCCTTTTGCATTGAGGGTGATGATGGCTTCGTTCTGGCCTTTGGGGATGTCGACGCTGTTCGGGGCACCGATGCCGGGGGGGAGCCAAGGCATTTTCAGGGTGATTTTCTCGTCGAAGCCTTCGTTGCGGTGCGCGATGACTTTGAGGTCCATCGTGCCGTTGCGCACAAGCGGGACGGGCGGGGCCTGCAGTTCGATGTTGAAGGGCGCTTCCTCGATGACGGCGACGGTGATTTTTTCGTGCTCGGTGCTGTGATAAGCGCCGTTGTTGTTGATCTCAATGTGGTGGACGGTCTCGACGAAGGGGCCGGTGAGACCGCTCGCGGGGTCTTTGATCTGGAAGTGGTAAATCCCGCCCGCGATGGGGGCGTCTGCCGCTGCCTCGAAGAGGAGGGGGAAGTTCGAGATGTTTTTCGGCACCGGATGAGCGGTGGCGCGCAGGCCTTGGGGGAGGCTGGGGGCGAGGAAATCGATGTCGCAGGAGATGTTCTGCCGTGAGATGTTGGGGACGATGGCGACGCGGTTGCCACGCGGGACGCAGATCATTTTGTCCATCTGGCTGTCATTGCGCTTGGCGTAGGGGAGAGAAAGCGAGAGGGCGGGCTTTTTCTCGGTGATTTCGATGCGGTAAGTGAAGTTCTCGCCCGAGCGGTGGAGCTGGTCGCGGATGTTGATGAGGTATTCGCCATCTTCGGGAATTTTGAAGTCGAGGCGGCTGTCCGGGCTGCCCTGGGTGGCGTCGTCGTTGGTGCCGAGGGCTTTGCCGTCCTTGGCGTTGCGCACGATGATGAGGGAGTCGAGAGGCGAGCGGAGTTCGCGGGCGAAGACCTGGGCGCGGAGATCCTGGCCTTTTTTCGCGGTGAAGCGGAACCAGTCCTTGTCTTCTTTTTTGCTGAGAATGCCTTGGAAGGCGACGGGTGCGGCGGGAGCGTTTTCGCGGGGGAAGGCTTCCTTCGTGCCTTCATTGGGCTCCACTTCGTTGAAGTAGGGGAGGTCGTTGACGCGGAGGTGGTTGCCGGATGGCGAGCGGAGTTCCCCCGATTGCGCGTGCGCGGCGAAGTTGTGTGCGGGGAGGGTGAACTCACTGCTGATCTCGCCAGCGGGATCACCGATGAATTTCAGGGCGACTTTCTCGCCGGGTCTGCCGCCGGGAGGGAAGACGGAGGTCGGCCGCGGGAAGGTGCCGATGTGAGCGCGGTATTGGCTGGCGCCATTGCCCTGGTAGGCGGATTCGCGGATGAGAATGGTGTAGTCGCCGTCTTCGGGGACGACGATGCTGACGCAGGCGTCGCGCTTGAGGAGAACGGCGTCGTCGCTGACGGCGAGCTCGAAGCGCTTGTCGTTGAGAATGGCGATGTAGGGATCGAACATGCTGCGTCCGAGTCGCATGCCCTCGACTTCGACCGAGAGCCGCTGGCCTTTTTTACAGGAGACGCGGTAGTAATCGGCGTCTTCGTTGTCGGCAACGCCCTGCACGGTGACGTTGAGTTCGACTTTTTGCGGCTCCTCGAAGCTATTGTTGAGGTCTTTGCGCGATTTGGGATCGCGGGCTTCATCCACGGTGGGGAACTGGCCCACCCAGAAGCTGCGCAGGTAGGAAACGCCCCCTTTGCAACGCAGGCGCAGGAGGTGCTCGCCGAGCGGGGCGTCCGGCGCGATGGCGATGAGGGCCTTGGTCACTTTTTCATTTTCTTTTTCCAGCTTTTTGACGGTGAGTCCGGGCTGGAAGAAGATGACTTCCTGTGGCTCGTGGAGGCGGTCTCCGAGGAACTTGATTTCGAGCTCGGTGCCGAGTTGGCCGCCGCGCGGTTCGACGCGACTGACGACCGGGGTGAAGGCTTGCAAGCTGCTGAGGCTGAAGAGAAGACAGAGGAAGAATTGGATGGCTCTCATGGTAAAAAAAGAGGGAGGGTGGAGGTGTGATGGAGGTGGGAGTGATGCGGGGGGGCTTGAATGGAGGGGCGCATGGGACTCCCGAACTTCCACGGGGAAGTCCGGGATCGGAGCGGGTTCCGAAGTCAGGCTTTTTTGGCGAGAATTTCGTCGATGACTTGCCCGCCGTCCACGATTTCGATCGGGCGGTCGCCGGGAGACATCAGTTCTTTATCACCGGTGATGCCGAGCTGGTTGTAAACCGTGGTGGCGAAGTCCTCGATGCCGACCCGGCCTTCTTCGGGTTCGCCGCCGAGGGCGTCGGATGAGCCGTGGATGAGGCCGCGATGGGTGCCGCCACCGGCCATGGCGACGGAGAAGACGCGTGGCCAGTGGTCGCGCCCGCCCGTGCCGTTGATCTTCGGGGTCCGGCCAAACTCGGTGGTGACCATGACGAGGGTGGAATCGAGGAGACCGCGTTCATCGAGGTCGTTGATGAGGCTGGCGATGGCGATATCGACGGGCGGGAGATTGCTCTCAATGCCGTTTTTGATATTGTCGTGGTGGTCCCAACCGCCGGCGGTGAGGGAGACGAAGCGCACGCCGGCCTCGACGAGGCGACGGGCGAGGAGGCAGCGCTGACCCGCTTGGTTCATGCCGTATTTTTTACGGACTTCCTCGGATTCAGCCTGTAGGTTGAAGGCCTCACGGGCTTTTTGCGAGGAAATGAGCTTGTAAGCGTGCTGATAGAAGGCGTCCATCGAGTCGAGGGCGTCCGATTCTTCCAGGTTTTTGAAGTGGTAATCGACGGTCTCGAGGAGGCTGCGGCGGCGCGCGAAACGGGAGTCGTCCACGCCCTTGGGCAGGTTGAGATCGCGCACTTTGAAGTCGCCCCGGGCGGGGTCGGCTCCGAGGGCGAAGGGCCCGTAGGCGGAGGAGAGGGAGCCGGAGTTCGCAAATTCGTTTGGAACGGAGGGGATGCAGACGTAGGGCGGGAGATTATTGCGGGAGCCGAGCTCGTGGGAGACGA
>JBNNED010000115.1:0-5118 GCA_050285825.1 Verrucomicrobiales bacterium
GCGTGGCCAGCCGCCGTTGTCGGTGAATTCATCGGCGCAGAGCCCCCACTGGGACCACTCGGCGCGGATTTTTTCCGGCACGGAGGGATCGTGGGAGAGGAAGTAGATGAGGCCCTGGGTGTAGCTGCGGTGGTGCTCGTAGATGGCGTCGCGCTCGGCGTAGCTGCCGTCCGGGTAGCCGTGGTTGCGCCCGTAATAATTCCCGGAGAGCTCGTGCCAGGAACCGAGGTCGATGAGTTTGGCCTTGGGGTTGTTGTTCTTGTTGCCCGGGCCGTCGAGCCAGTTGTTGCTGCCACCGGCGGCGAGGAAACGGCGGTAGAGCTCGTAATCGGCGGGGTCGTAGCCCTCGGGTTGGGTGATGGGGATTTTGTTGTCCGGGTCCTTGGTCAGAGGCAGGCGGAGGCAAAAACCCATGGCACTACGGTCCGGCTCACCGTGCGTGCCGGGAGCTTCGTTCTGCACGCCGAAGATGACGCCCGAGCCGGGGTCGCCGGGTTTTTGGTAGGGATCGACCTTGACCCGGAATTGCTGTTCGCGGGTCGGGAGAATGACGCCTCCGACGGTCTCGCCGTATTTGGCATTCCCCTCACGCCCCCAGGTGTAGCCGACACCCGCCGCCGCCATGAGATCGCCCTCGACCGTGCCGTCGATGAAGACCTTTCCGCTGATCACGCTGCCATCTTCACAACGGAAGGAGCTGATGCGCTGTTCCTTGAAGGAAACGGCCCGGTCTTCTTCCGAAAGGCGTTTAGAGCGGAGGACAGGGATGTTTTTTTCAGCGAGCCAGGCGTCGATCGCGGCTTCGGCTTTGGAAGAATGGAATTTATAGCGGGGGCTTTTGGCGGTGGGGTCGTATTGGCGGGCGACGCGGAGAAAGAACTCGCGCGTGAGGCCGCCGATGGGCTGGGTGTTGCCGGCGCGTTGGTCGACGTCCTGACTGCCGAGACCGTTGGCGATGATGCCGCCGAGGTGTTTCCGAGGCGAGACGAGGAGGACGTCTTTCCCGTTCTCTTTCGCTTCCACGGCGGCGCTGATGGCGGAGGGGGAGTCGCCATAAACAACGATGTCAGCCTGATAATTCTCGGCCGCAGAGAGTTGCGGGGAAGCGAAGGCGAGAGCGGAGAAAAGGAGCCAGCGGAGATTCATGACGTTCTTCTACGCGCCGGGGCACGGGTTTTTGGCAAGAAATTGGCACTCAATGACTCTGAACTCGGGACGGGAGCTGCTTGGCGACGCTCAGGGAGCGGCTGAGAGAGTGGAAAGCTTTTTCAGTTCGTCCTCGCTGAGGGCGCGGTCGAAGACGGCGACGCCGCCGATCCAGCCGGTGAAACCGACCGAGCGGGAGCTGTGGATGACGCGCCCGATGGTGAAGGGACCGCCCGAGCCGTCGTCTTTCGGCGTGTAGAGGTGATCGTGGGGGAACCACCAGGGGTTCAGGCTGAGGGAGACAAGGTCCCGGGAGGTCTCGGCGAAGCTGCCGTCGGCTTGTTTTTCGAGAGTGATTTCGACCTTGGTGTAGCGGTATTCGTGAAGTTCGACGCGGCTGTCGGCGCTTTCTTTGAGAACCTCGACCTTGAGGGGCTTGTCTTCGGGCGGGTTGTAGTATTGGTCGGCGGGGAAGTCGGGATTTTCGCCTTCTTCCTTCGCTGGCGTCTGGTGGTAGTGGCCTTGCATGTACGCGTTGTAGGCGTAGGAGATGAGGCCGTCTTTTTTCGGGTTTTGCAGCCAACGCTTGCCGGAAACGCCATCGATGGAGGAAATGAGCTCGCGGGTGCGGTGGTCGTAGGTCATGGCGAAGAGCTGCCAGGAGGCATCGAGCTTCTCCGCGGGGGCATCGGCGGGGATGGCGGGGGAGATGGGGACGGAGTTGGATTTGTGAAGGGCGTACTTGTTGAGGAAGGAGGAGGCTCCGTTCTCGGAGATGTGGCCGCAGGCGGCTCCTTGTTTGTTGAGGCCGGCGAAGAGGGCGTATTGGCGCTGGCCGCGTTCGACTTTCTGGATGCCCTTGGTGCTCCCTTGCTTGAGGTCGGTGCCTTCGTGCCAGATGCCGGCGAAGGCGTGATTTCCGCTCTCACGAATGGCCCAGACGAGGAGGGAGACGGACTGGTCCTTGCCTTTGATGTCGATGGGTGAGTCGTGGAGGCGTTCGCGGGGGACGTAGAGATAAGGGCGGAAATCGGGGTCACTTTCCTTGCGGATTTGAACGGCCTCACCGAAGGGACCGCGACCGAGAAGGGGGAAGTCGGCGTAGCTTGCCTCGGGCCCCTTGCCCCAGTGGGAGAGTATGTAGTTCTGGGCATCGAGGGGGAAGTCGTTGCTTGCGCCGGCGGGGACGTGGGCCGTGAAGCGCTTTTGGCCGTCATTCTCCCGCTTGACGAAGTCCCAGAAGGCGACACAGCCGGGGGTGCCCATGACGGTGGCGACTTTTTGCGGGGCGGGATCGGCTAGAAGGGGGAGGGCGGTGAGTAAGGAGGCGAGGATCGTGCGCATGGTTGTAAGTATGAGAGCGTTCAGTAATGCGGGTTCGGCGCCGGATGTCAGTAAAAAAACCCGGGAGTTCGAAAACTCGCGGGTTTTGTTTAAAAACTTACGGCCTGGAAGCCCGTCGCTCGGAGATTATCGCTTGCGGCGCAAGGCGGCAGGCGCGGCGAGGCCCAGGAGAAGGAGCGCGGAGGGCTCGGGGATGCCGTTGATCTGTAGGTTGTCCATGCGGTAAATGGCGTTCGCGCCAGAGGCGTAGAAGCCGATGGAGGTGATGGCATCGGTCGCAGAGAGATCTGCGGCAAGGGGTGCGCCCGAGAGGGTGTAGCCAGTGCCGGGGGTGATGGTGAGTTCGCGCCAATCTGCAGCGGCCAGGGTGAAGGCGTGCGTCTTGGTTTCTGAAGTGGTGCGGAATTGGGAGATGGTTTTGCTAGCGGTGGTGTAGGTGCTGTTGGTGGCGTACCAATTTCCGTTTTGCTGGATGATGAAGCGCACCTCTGCGGCGGTGCTACTATTTCCGGCTTGGTAGGTGAAGTCGGTGATGTTGGTGGGCAGGAGACTGAAGGCATTCGCCTCGTAGGCGACACCGATGCTGTCTTGGAGGAAGAGGAAGCCTTGTGAACTGTCAACTCCAGTGCTGCCCGCAGCCGCCCAGCGAGGAGAGGCTTCGTTATCAAGGGTATCTCCTGCCGTGGCACCTCGGTAGCTCGTCCAGCCGATCAGTGAGGTGAACTCGTTGGAGGTGCCTGTCGTCGTGAAGTCCTCGGCATAGAGAACGGTCGCGGCATGAGCACTCGTAAAGCAGCAGGCTGAGGTGATGATAGCGAGGGTATTCTGTATCGTCATGTTCGTCATTAGTCGATGGGAATAGAGAAATCACTCCCTGGGTGTGAGGGAGTTTTAGGAATTCATGCGTGATTGGCCTCAGCGCTTGCGGCGCAGGACGGCAGGCGCGGCGAGGCCCAGGAGCAGGAGCGCGGAGGGCTCGGGGATGGGCTCGGTGATGAAGGCGAGGTCGTCAATGCCGAGGCGGCGGTCTCCTTGGGTGCCGAGAAATTCAATGCGAAAGCTGGTGATTGCTGAGCCGTCAGGAGCTTCGTAGGCGAAGAAAGTGTTGTCTACGTTCACTCCGGAGGCAATCGATTCAGTGGTCGTGAAGGCGGCGTTGAGTGGGTCTGTTTCGCCATCAATAAACCAACGGACGGTGACGTCCTGTCCGGTGTTATTCCTAGAGAGGAGGGAGAAGGCGGCTGTAGTGATGATTTCTGGAGCTTGGGGGTCGAAAGTGAGACGCCACGCAGTGTTGGATCCTCCGACTTGCAAGAGTCCATCGCTGCCAGAGACACTTCCGAGTGAGGAAAAAGCATTGGTGTAGATGGAGTTCGTAGAGTCGCCAGAACTGATAATGTTGAGAGCTTTTCCGCCACCGTAGGTCACAGCGAGGTCGGTGTGGCCGCTGGAGGTATCGGAGGCGGTGATGGGATCTTCAAAGTTGATCACGCCGCCCATGTCGTTGTCATAGGCGTTGCCGACATTGGTCGCGAAGCCGGCGACGTCGAGCGGGTCTGCTGAGGCAAGTCCGTTCCCACTGGAGTTGGTGTCGACACCCGCTGTGGCATAATTCCGGACGACTCCGGTGGCAATGGTAGCAGCGTGGACGGGGACGGCGAGACCGAGAAGAAGAAGGCAGGTGGCGTGGGATGGGCGTTTCATCTTGGGAAGAGAGTTTACCTAGTAAAGGCGGGGCATCAATGATAAAGCTATTTTTGGTGTTTTTAAGGAGAAAATTCAGTTTTTACGCAAGGTGATGACGCATTCGAGGTGGCGGGTTTGGGGGAAGAGGTCGAAGGGTTGGATTTCTTCCAGTTCGTATCCGGCCTCGAGGAAGGCCGTGAGGTCGCGCATTTGCGTGGCGGGGTTGCAGGAAATATAAACGACGCGGGAGGGGCCGTAGGCGAAGAGTTGGGAGAGGAAGGCGGGGCTGGAGCCTTTGCGGGGAGGGTCGATGATGACGGTGGTCTCGGCAGCGGGGTCGCTGATGTCGGCGAAGAGGTTTTCGGCGCTGGCGGCGATGAAATGGGTGTGCGTCAGGCCGTTGGTGGCGGCATTGCGCCGGGCCCAGTCGGCCGAGGTTTCGGAGACTTCGATGCCGGTGACTTTCTCAAAGCGGGAGGCGAGGGTGAGGGCGAAGAGGCCGGAGCCGCAGTAGGCGTCGAGGAGGAAACGTTGGCCGTCGGCGGAGGCTTTTTCGGCCACGTAATCGGTGAAGGCGGGCAGGATGTAGGGGTTGTTTTGGAAGAAATCGCCCGCAAGGAAATGGAAGGTCAGGTCGCGGACTTTTTCGGTGACGGGGCTGCGGGGATTGGTCTCGACGCGGCCTTCGGTGGCACGCAGGAGGAGGGTGGCTCCGTGTTTGTAGGAGTCGGCATTTCGGATCACGCGGGCGCGCTCGGCGGGGAGAGCCTCGTTGATTTCATCCATGGCGATGAGGCACTTCGGGACGTCGAGAACCTGGGAGCGGCGACCGGCGACGAGGAAGCCGATGCGCGGAGTTTCGCCGGATTTGGGTTTTTGGAAATGCGGGGTGAGCTTGGAGCGGTAGGCGTATTGGCGCGGGGAGGGGATGGCGGGCTGGAC
>JBNNED010000116.1:0-10380 GCA_050285825.1 Verrucomicrobiales bacterium
CCGCTCGCTGGCGCGCGAGTTTTCCGCTTATCCGGATGAGGCGGTGGAGGGCGTGGAGTTGATCACGAGTTTCCGACCCGATTACGGCTTCATCCAGAAGCGTTTGCCCGTGCTGCGGGTGAATTATCGGGATCAGGAATACTGGCATTACACGGTGGACCCGGCGGATGCGCATCTGGCGCAGCGGATGTCGGCTGAGAAGCTGCAGGAGGCCTTGATTTTCCTGAATATTCACAAATGGCACTTCTGGGATCGGCTCTTTTCGAGCGGACGAGATCTCGCTTCAGCCCTCGCGGCGGGTTCACTCGTCTTGGTCGTGATCAGCGGTCTCGTCGTCGCCTCCCGTCGCCGTTCCCGATGAATTTGATCAAGAAGTCAGATCCCGGTCGGGACGAGCATTTTCATTGAGCCAGGTGGCCGATGAGGCCGAGTAGAAAACCGGCGACGGCACCGAGCGGAGGGAGCCAGTGGCGCTTGAGTTTGGCTTGGGGGGCGATGTCTTGGAAAATGAGGTAGAGGATGCCACCGGCGGCAAAGAGCATGAGCGAGCTGACGGCGAGCGGGTAATCGGCCAGGAGGCTGTGCCCGGTCCAGGTCGCGAGAGGGCCGGCGAGGGCGAGGAGGGAGAAGGTGATGAGCAGCGCTTTGTTTTTGTGCCCGGATTCCAGTTCCTGATAGGCGTTGAAGCCTTCGGGGATGTTTTGTAGAGCGATGAGAAAGGCGAGAAGGAGTCCGCTCTCTCCATGGGCGATGGTGGCGCCGAGGGCGATCGCTTCAGGAAGAAAATCCGAGAGCATCGCCACCAGTTGGGAGACTTGGCTCCGCAGACGACTGAGGAGGATGTCCAGTCCGGCGAAGAACACGGCTCCGAGAGTGAAAGCGAGGCTGGTGTGCCAGATGGGGAGATTGGCGCTGCCCTCCGGGACGAGGACGAGGGCGACGGCGGAGAGGAGGGCTCCTCCCCCGAAGGCCATGATGAAGTGACGGAGCTCACTCTTGAGCCAAGGGTTTTTGATGGCTTCGCTTTTGCCCAACCAAGCTCCGATGGGGATGGAGAGGCCGGATAACAGGCCAAGGGTCAGGGCGGTGGCTAGTGAGCTCATGGCCGTTGGGAGTGTCTGCCGAAGGGAAAATCGGGACAAAAAAAATGGCAACCCGTAGGGGAGTCGAACCCCTGTTGCCGGAATGAAAATCCGGAGTCCTAACCACTAGACGAACGGGTCGCATTTTTCGCTTTTCAGCGATGGCCGCTTGCGCGGTGCGGGGGGACAGTTACTTTGATCCGATGAGATTGGCAAGAAGTTTTTTGCATTTTTTTCGTTTTTTTTTTCGGAGTCGGACTGCGTCCCGCTGTGATTGTGGCTTGGCCTGCGCGGGAGTCTGGGCTAGTTTCCCTTGATGTTAAGAGTGAATGGTGAGTTGGTGGATCCGGAGTTGGTGGAGGAGACTTTCGCGCGGATCAAGTCGGATGCGGAAGCGCGGATGCAAGCGTCTTGTTGTGAGCGGGATGCGGAGTTTCTCGAGCTGGCGGAGGAGGAGGTGGCGAACTCGATTTTGATCGCGCAGGAGGCGGAGCGGCGATTTCCGGAGGTGCCGGAGGAGGAGGTGCGGGAGAAGCTGGAGGCGTTGGTGAAGCAATATCGGGAGCACGGGGCGAGTTGGGAGCTGCTGGAGGCGCAGCGGGACTCGCTGCGGGAGGAGTGCGCGGCGCATGTGCGGATGGAGAAGTTGATCGCGGAGGTGGCGGGCGAGCAGGTGGAGGCTTCGGAGGAGGAGGTGCGGGATTTTTATGCGGAGCACGCCGGAGATTATCGGCGGGAGGCGGAGGCGCGCTGTCTGCATTTGCTGAAGCTTTTCAACGAGCATGAGGACACGGCGGTGCTTTACCGGGAGATGGTGGCGCTGCGGGAGCGGGCGCTGGAGGGGGAGGATTTTGAGGCCTTGGCGAAGGCGGAGACGGAAAAGCAGACGGGGGCGGTGGATTTGGGCTGGATTGATTTCGACCGGCCGGGAAATCCTTTTGAGGCCGTGATGTTCTCGCTTCGGGAGGGGGAGATTTCGCCGGTGCTGGCTTACGATCACGCCTATCATTTGGTCAAAGTGCTGGAGCTGCGTCCGGCGCGCGTGACGCCGCTGGAGGAGGTGTGTGAGGAGCTGGCGCAGCGCGTGGTGGCCGGGAAGAAGCAGGTCGCGTTGAAGGGCCTGGCGGCGGAACTACGGGAGCGGGCGGAGATCCGGCGCGAGGATTATTCGCGCGGGTGAGGGCGGCGTGCCCTTGGGTCTTTAGCCACCGGTTTTGTTCTTCAGGGCGTTGAGAACGGGGGTGATGCCGGGAGTGTTGGGGTATTTTTCGAGGAGGTCGTCGACTTTTCGCTGGATCTTGTCGGAGGTGTGTTTGAAGCAATCGGGGGAGTAGCGGGGACCGTCGGCGAGGGTTTTGGCGGCGAAGTCTTCGATGTCGGCGATGGCCTCGGCGTAGTTTTCGCTTTCCGGGGAGGCGGCGCATTCTTCAGCAAGGGCGCGGAGCTTGCTTGTGGTCTCGCTGGATTGGAGCTCGCTGGCGAGGAGGTGGTTCGCCCACCAAGCAGCGCGCTCGGGCTCTTTGGTTTTCATTTGATCGAGCCAAGGGAGGACGGCGGCCTCGAAGTGAGCCCGCTCAGGGGCCTCGTCGATCTCTTGCAGGGCCTGTGTTTCCAGCCAGACCATGCCTTCGGTGCGCAGCCAATCGGGACCGGCGCTGTGTGAGCCGCTGTGGATGCGCAGGGCGGAGTTTGATTTGAGATTGTCATAGCTGTAGGCCACTCCGTAGCGGTTGTAGTCGGTGGCACCGGTAATGAAAAAGTAGTGTCGTCCGCGGATTTCTTCGTCGGGTTGAGCCCCGGCAATGATGGCGAGAACGCCCGCGCCCTTGTGTTCTTTGGAGTTCGCGAAGGCGACCCGTGAACCGCCGGAGCCACCGGAGTAGTAGATGCGTTTGGGGTCAACGGGCAGGGTCTCGGTGATGTGCTGAGTGCAGTTGGCGGTGTGTTGCAGGCAGAGCTTGATCTCCATGCCATTTTTGGACTCGACGGAGGTGGCGATGACCCAGCCATTGATTTCGGCTCCTTCGATGAGGGGCTTGAGGGTGCCGTATCCTCCTCCTCCGGAGCTGGTGAAGAAGAGCAGAGGGACTTTGACTCCCGGTTTGAGTGATTTGGGGAGATAGAGGTGGTATTTGGAGCCGTTGGCCTCGATCGGGCCGACGACTTTCCCCAGCGGGTGAGGAAAGGTGCCGGACGGGACGGTTTCCGGCTTCTTTTCCGGGGCTTCGGTCATCTCGTAGAGGTTTTTCAAGAAGTCTTGGTCGGCAGGGGAAAGCTGCTTGATCTCCACAGGAATGACGCGCCCTTCGCTGGTTTCCAAGTTCACTTTGCCATCCTGGTAAGCGATGGCCTTCGCCCTGATGCTGGTGCCGGCGGTGGAAGTCCAAGTCCGGATCTCGCTGGTTTGAGCCCTTGAAAAGTCGCTCAGATGGAGGGAGAAAAGAAGTAGTAGGCAGGCGAGTCTGAGGAAATGGGGGCGTGGGGTGCTTTGAGGCATGCGAGGTGATACGTTTTGGAGCTCTGTTTCTATCGCATTATGTGAGATTTTCTGGTTTTATGTTTGACATGGGAGGGGTAATTTTTCGATATACCGAAAATGCTTCATACTCGTTCTCTCTCTTGGTCGTTCTTGATTTTAGCTCTCTCAGTGAATGCCTCCAGTGCGGCCACGGTCGCGGGTGTCTCCGATGCCGTCGGGGTGTATTCGCTGCGGAAGTTAGTGGATTCCTACACCGGGGCGGCCATTAACGTGCGCCGGAGTTCGGATGGCACCACGATGGATATCGGTTTCGATGGCTCGGGAAATCTCGATACGGCGGCCTTGCTGGGCTTCGTCGGCTCGGGTGATGGCTACGTGACCACGTGGTATGACCAGGCCGAGACGGGCGGAGCGGGAACTGGCGCGAGTGATCCGGACCTTTCTGATCAGCCGCAGATTGTCAGTGCCGGTGTGGTCAATACGGGCTCGAATGGCTTGGCGGCGGTGAGTTTCAGCGGCTCGCAGGCTCTGGCCAATAATGCTTACACTGGGTTGAGCACGACCTCGGTGCTGGCTGTTGCGGCCTTCAATGGTCCGACAGGTGCCAACTCCGTGGATGAGCGCTTGTGGAGCATGCCAAATGGGACGGACAGCACGCGCCTCACTCTCGGCGGTAATAGTAATACATACACATCGGGGCACTCAAACAACGGAAGCTTTGGATTTGCTTCGACGGGGGTGGCTCATGATACTACGGGTCTCGCCTTTCAAGCGAGCTTGATCGCTGATGGATCAGGGGCCGGTAGCACCGACACGATCAACACCTATATCAACGGGGCTTCCGTCCAGAGCCTTTCCGGACGGAATCTTTCCTCAGACGCTGTGAACTTCATCATCGGAGCGCAGCTCGTGAGTGGCACCCGCGGCTTGGATGGCAATGTGCAGGAAATTCTCGTCTTTAACACCCTGCTGAGTGCGGGAGATCGGGCGACTCTGGAAGCGAATCAAATGGCGCTGTATCTCGTTCCGGAACCGAGCGCGTCCCTGCTCGCCTTCCTGGCCTTGCCCGCACTTTACCGACGTCGGCGGAAGGTTTGAGGTAGGTGATCTGCTGGAGTGAAACGCAGGCGGGGCACCTAGGCTCCTCGAGGGTGAGGGAGCGCTCCGATCTGTTAGCGTTTTCGGCGCAGGCCGGAGAGGAGGGCGGCGGTGGCGAGAAGCAGAGCGCTACCGGCTCGGGAATGGGGATGAGGAGTTCGGAGGGATCAAGCCGGGTGTTTGAGTAGCGGACTTCATCGATGAGCCCCGCCCATGGTGATGAGGGCGTGCTTGTTCTGCCGATGGTGAAGGCGGATGTGCCGGAGGTGAAGGCGGTCGCGGTGTGGGCAACGCTGCTCGTCCAGGATTCTCCGGTTTCGAGGTTTTTCTGGTAGAAAGTGACGCCGCCAGAGCTGGTATCCGTCATGTCCACGCTGACACCGACGTAGTAGTCCGTGTTGAGCTCAAGCGCAGGCAGGCCGGAGCTGACATTCTGTCCATTGTAGTAGTAGGCAAGGACGTTCGTGCCGTAGATACCCAGAAGATAGACACGATCGGAACCGCCGCCACTCCACATGCCCGCGATGCTTTTGGTATTGGCGTTGGTAGAGGTGCGGTTGACGAGTGCTTCGAGGGTGAAGGTTGGGCTTTTGAAGGCGGAATTGTAAGCGACCGTCATGCGTTGACTGCCGTTATACGAGCTGGCATGGCTTCCAGCGACGGCGCTCGGAAAATTCGACCCATTGCCTGTGGCGGGAAGGGCGACTTGGGTGGCGTCGGCGGAAGATCCGCTGGAGAGGTCGTAAGAATTGCCGCTGGAGTCGTTAAAAAAGGCTCCGTCTTCAAAGCGCCAATGGGCGACGACGGAGGATTCGGCGGCGAGGCAGCTGAGCAAAAAGGAGAGGGGTAAAATCGATTGCTTCACGATCTGATGCCTATATTTTTCTGAGGTATGAGTCAAGTGGCAAGTGAGGAGGCTATTTCGAGGGGTGGCATTGGCGGCTTGTGACGACAGAGTGGTCGGTGAGGGCCCGGCTTGGCGTGTTGGGGCACGGGCTGAAGCACCGGTAGGGCGGTTTAACTGAGCTCCGTTGTTGCCTTGAAAGATGGGAGGGTTCGGGGGGCGTAGTGCTGGGGTCATGCTTGATTTGTCGCGTCGGAAGTTTTTACGGGGAGCGGGAGCTTGTTTGGCTTTGCCCTTTTTAGAGACTTTTGCACGGAGGGCGGAGGCGGAGCGGGTGTCGCGCTTTGTGTGCATGGGCAATCCCTTCGGGATGGTGGGGCGCTCGTTTTTTCCGGAAGAGGCGGGCCTGGCGGCGAAGTTGCCGCAGAATCTGGCGGGATTCGAGTCGCTGCGGGGGAAGTTCACGGTCTTTTCAAACCTGGATCACGGGATTTCCGGCGGGCACAGCGGGACGCACACTTTTCTTTCGGGGGTGCGCACGGCGGAGGCGGCTTCGGCTCGCGATGGCAATATCAGCCTGGATCAGTTTTTGGCGGAGCGGGTGCGCGGGCGGACGCGCCTGCCGGTCTTGAACACCTCGGCGGGGAGTAACAGCGGGGGCGGGGTGGAGTTGTCGTGGACCCGCAGCGGGGTGATGGTGCCGGCCATTCAGCGGGTGAGCCAGGTCTTTCGCCTGTTGTTTGCGGAGGAAACGCCCGCGCAGATCAAGGCGCGGCAGGCCCTCTACGCGCGGCAGGGTTCGATCCTCGATGCGGTGTCGGATTAGGCGAAGGCGATGGATCGGCGCTTGAGTCGGCGCGATCGCGAGAAGATGGAGGAGTATCTCAACTCGGTGCGGGAGGTCGAGCGTTCGATCCAGCAGGAAGCGGCTTGGGCGGGGCGGAAGAAGCCGGAGGTGGCGATGGAGGAGCCGCGGGACGGGACGGTGACCGAGCAGTTGCCGATTATGTTGGATTTGATTTTGTTGGCTCTGGAGAGTGATTCGACGCGGGTGGCGACCCTGGAGGTACCGGGGGCCTTTGATGTCAAGGGGGTGGGGCTGAAGCCGCAGGGCTACCACGCGTATTCTCATCACGGCAAGGACGCGGAGTTGATGAAGGGGCTGGAGCGCATCGAGGCGTATCAGCTGTCGCAGTTGGCGCAGTTTGTGGGCAAGCTGGAGGAGCGGGGTTTGCTGGAGAGCACGCAGGTGCTTTTCGGCAGTGGAATGAGCGATGGGAGCGCGCATACGAACCGGAACTTGCCGATTTTGCTGGCGGGAGGCACTCATCGGCACGTCACGCACGCGCGCCTGCCGGCGGAGGAGGGGCGGCGGGTGCCTTTGTGTAATTTGTATGTCGAGATGGCGCGGCGCTTCGGGGTGGAGGCGGAGAGCTTTGGACGGAGCACGGGAAGTTTGAGCGATTTCGCAGGATGAAGGGACGTTTTTTCGCATTTCTGCTCACGCTCGGCGGGCTGGCGGCGGGGGAGGAGAGCGCGATGGAGGAGCTGCTCTACCAGTCGTGTCTGGATTGCCATGACGAGGCCTCGGCGAAGGGCGGGGTGGTGCTGGAGGAGCTGTCTTTGGAGCCGACGGAGGCCTCGGCGGACTTGTGGCTGAAGTGTCTGGAGCAGGTCGAGCGGGGCTTCATGCCGCCAGCGCGGAAATCGCAGCCGACGCCGGAGGAGCGGGAGGCGGCGGTGCGGGATTTGGAGGCGCGGCTGGTGGGTTATTTTGCGAAAAAAGAGCGTGAGCCAGCGATGATGCGCCGGCTGAACCGGGCGGAATACGGTCGGACGCTGCGGGATGTTTTTCGCATGGAACTGGGGAGCTGGGAGCCGGGCGGGGAGTTTCCGGCGGATCAGCTTTCGCACGGTTTCGCCTCGGTGGGCGAAGAGCTCGTGACCTCGAATTTTTTATTTCAGAAGCAATTGGCGGCCGCCGAGGAGGCGGTAAAGCGCGCGGTGCATTTCGGGGAAGCTCCAGAGCGGGTGAAGAGGGAGTTCCGCCCGCCTTTTGATCGGACGACGAAGGGGCAAATCTACGGAGACGCGGCCTATTATCGGAAGACGCTGAAGGAGCCGCAGCCATTTCAGGCGATTTACACGCGGCCGCATGACTTGCCGAAGACGGGCTATCATCCGCTCGACGAGCTGCGCGAGGGCGTGGCGGTGTCGGGGCGCTACCGGGTGCGTATTCAGGTCGAGGCGAAGTTCCGGCACAGCCTGGATCAGTCGAAATTCAAGCGATTTCCGTCGATGTGGGACGAGAGCGAGGCTTTGCGTCTGGCGCTGCACACGGGGACGCTGCGCGGGATCGATCCTGGAAACAAAGAGGCTCTGGAGCATGCGCTGAGGCACGAGCAGGGCGGTGAGCGGCGTCTGGCGCTGTGGGATTTGCCAGATGATGAGTTGGTGTGGCTGGAGGCCGAGCTGTGGCTGGACGAGGGTGAGTTCCTGCGTTTCACCTTCCCGAACGGGCCGACGGACAGCAACAACCGGCTGCTGACGTATTTTAAGGATCACAGCGAGGACTTGTTGCAGGGCGAGGCCTTGCGCCGTTTCCAGGAGGGGAATTTTGATAACTGGAACATCTTCCGGCATTTCGAGTCGCCGCGCATTCACTTGCACCGGATCGAGCTGGAAGGGCCCTTGTTCGAGCGCTGGCCGCCGGAGAGTCACCGGGTCGTTTTCGGAGAAAAAGAGTATGCGTCGGAACGGGCGGAGAGGGTCTTGCAGCGCTTTGCGAGCCGGGCCTGGCGACGTCCGGTCGGAGTCGAGGAAGTGGGGCCGATTTTGGCTTTGGTGCGGGAGGCGGAGGCCGGGGGGCTCTCGGCGGAAGAGGCTATTCAGGAGGGCTTGAAGGCGGTTTTGTGCTCGCCGGGCTTTTTGTTTCGGGAGGTGCGGGGCGAGGAATTGGACGCGCACGAGTTGGCGAGTCGCCTGGCTTATTTTCTGACGGGCGCGCCGCCGGACGAGACCTTGCGGGCGGCGGCGGATGCGGGTGAGGTGGATGTGCGCCTGGAGGCCGAGCGCTTGCTGGCGGGCCCGGGCGTGGATGGCTTTGTCGCGGATTTTCTCGATGGCTGGCTGGGGCTGCGGCTGCTGGGCTCGATGAGTCCGGATCCGCAGAAATTCCGCGTTTATTACAGCGAGGAGCTGGAGGCGGCGATGCGACGGGAGACGCGTTTGTTTTTCAAGCACTTGCTGGCGGTGAACGGGCGAGTCGAGGAGTTTCTCGATGGCGACTACGTTCTGGTGAATCGTCCGCTGGCGGAGCTATACGGGCTGGATTTCGATCAAGAAGGCGCGCGGCGGGAGATCGCGGGGCTGGGCGGGGAGGAATTGCGACCCGATGAAGCGGGCGAGGCTCCGAGTCAGGATTTCGTGCGCTTGCCACTGACGGACCGGCGGCGGGGCGGCTTGTTAGGGCAGGCCAGTGTGCTGACGCTGACGGCGAATGGAGTGGACACTTCCCCGATTTTACGCGGGGTCTGGTTGTTGGAAAATTTGCTGGGCACGCCACCCTCTGAGCCGCCGCCGGACATTCCGGTGATCGAGCCCGATGTGCGGGGAGCGACGACGATTCGCGATCAGGTCGAGAAACACCGGGAGAGTTCGGCCTGCGCCTCCTGCCATGCCCACATCGACCCGCCGGGCTTTGCCCTGGAGAGTTTTGACGCGATCGGGAAGCTGCGCGGTCATTATGTCGAGGGCGGGAAGGCGCTGGCGATTGATCCGAGTGGGGAGTTCGGCGGGCGGGAGTTCGCGGACGTGGCCGGTTTCAAAGATCTTCTTTTGGAGCGCCGGGATCAATTCGCACGCCACATCGTGGAAAAGCTCTTCCTGCACGCGCTGGGTCGGGAGTTGGGTGTGCCGGACCGACCCGAAGTGCGCCGGATTTTGGAGAAGAACGCGGCGGCGGGCTATCCCCTGCGCGATCTCGTTCTGGAGGTGGTAGAGAGCCCGCTTTTTCGGAAGAAGTGAAGGCTCAGGGGCTGACGAGAGTGACCTGTGGGAAGTACGTGCGATAGCGCTTGATATCACGGGTGAGAATGGGAATTTTCAGTTCTTGAGCATGTGCGCCGATGAAGAAATCTGGTAGTGGAGCGCTTTTTTGGCCACCGTTCTCTCGATAGGCTTTGTAAGCTTGAGAGGCGAAGAAGAGGGCGGGGCGGCTGAGTTGGCGGTACTGAAATCCCAGTACGGTAATGATGGCATCTACTTCCGCCGGTTCTCGCGCTCGGTAGCAGAGTTCGGCATAGATCATGGGGTTGATGAGCATGCGATCGTGATACTGTCCCAGTTGGAGCTGGGACCAATCGGCCCATTGGGGATCCAGCGTGATGACATCGAGGATCACGTTGGTATCTACCAAAATGGATGCCTGCTCAGTCATCACCTCTGAGCTCTTTCATCACTTCGTCGGTGCTTTTCCCTGCTGACCGATCTGCCCAAAGTCCACGCACGGCCATGAGTCGAGCCCGGAGTTCTTCGCTGGTGGCGGGAGGCGTGAATTCGTCAGTCTCATTGACTGCACGGGAGATGATGGCTCTTGCTTCCGCTTCCATTGAAGTGTGGTGCTTGGCCGCGATGAGACGGAGCTTGTGCTTCACCTTCGCGTCCAGATTCCGAATGGTCAGGCTTGTGCTCATTGTGCAACGCTAGCATTGCTAGCATCGCTGTCAAGTTTGGCGATCAGCAAGGAGAATCTGGGGCGGGGCCGACGCTTTCCCGGGGGATGAAGTGGGTGGGGTGGATGACTTGTTGCGGGGGCGGGTTGCCCTCTCCTTCGATGCGGGCGAGGAGGAGTTCGACGGCAGATTCGGCGATTTTCC
>JBNNED010000117.1:0-4835 GCA_050285825.1 Verrucomicrobiales bacterium
GGTTCGAATCCTGTCGCCCCGACCATTTATTTTTTTGAAACCCTTCAACTCGATGAGTCTGAAGGGTTTTTTAGGCTCTACATCCGTTGGTTGGTGAGGCTTAGCCGAGGCGGTTTTGACCGGCGTTTTCGTCTTGGTGGAGGGTGACGGGCCAGCCGGGGAATTGGTTGTCGGCTTTGCCGTCGGTGGCGTCGATGAGGAAGCGGAAGGACTCGATGTGGTAGGTTTTTTTCCGGGGGTCGATGGTGACGAGCCCGAAGCCGCTGCCTTTTTCGTGCGCTTTTTGATAGCGGTGGGAGGCCTTGGGGACGATGGGGTTGCCGACGGCGTAGACGTAGGCTTTGTTGCCGAGGCCGTCGATGAATTCGCCGGTGTTCTCGTGGCCATGCGCGGGGCGGTTCTGGTGGTCCATGCCCATGTCGTCCGGGCGCCACCAGCGGGGGTAGCCGACGGCGATGGCGGGGCTGCAGAAGGACCAGTTGCTGTCGCGTTGGGCTTTGACGCCGTATTGCACCAGAGTCGTGAGGTGCTGGTCTCCATTGATGTGGAGGGCTTTCGAGGCGCGGATGAGGTCGATGGCGCGGTCGCGCGGGGTCTGGGGCCAGCCGCCGGAGTCGAGATCGGCTTTGAGGAAGCCATCGGGGCCGCCGTGGTGGGTGGCGACGTTGGCGAAGACGGTCTGACTGAGAACGACTTTCATCGTGGCCTCCCGCCAATCATTGCTCCATTCGGCAAGGAATTTTTCCTGCCGCTCGCCGAGGAGGACGAGGCCGTCTTTGTCGAGAACGGAGGTGTCAAAATCGGGGTCGGCGACGTGGTCCGCTCGGCCACCGCCGGTGTCAACGTGCTCCGGGCCGCTTTTGAATTGGCGGTCGCTCAGGATGGCGAAGCTGACACCGCCCCAAACGAGGTCGCCATAGTAAACACTCATGCCCTGCTTGACGGCGGTGGCGTCGTAGGGATCGGGGTGGTGGCCGACGTTGGTTTTGTGAACGACGTTGACCATTTTGACGGGCTGGATGTAGCCGCCCTCGGAGGACGCGCCCCCTTTTTTGACCTTCATGGCGGCGCCGCCTTCGCCCCAGTAATTGCCCTGGAAGACGTCGTGATCGTCCGGCAGACAGAGAGTTGGGCGGTCTTTCATGGCTTCGCGGAAGGACCAGCCGAATTGGTAGAACTTGCGCAGGTAGTTGAGAATGGCGGGGTCGGCGGGGTCACGGATGATGCCGAAGCCGCCGTGGGCCTCGTAAAGTTGATCCCCGGAGAAGTAGAGCATGTCGGGGTCGAGACGGAGGAGGTTCTCGGCGACGGGGGCGTAGGGGAAGGCGTAGTCGTTTTGGCAGGTGAGGGCACCGAAGCGCAGGGCGCGGTCTTTCGGCTCGGCTTTGATGAGGCCGCTCCAGGTGTCGCTTTTCACGCTGCCATCGCTGAGTTTTTCGTGATAGCGGAGCTCGTAGGGAGTTTCTTTGCTGGCGTCCCAGTTGGGGAGGCGGAAGATGGCGATCCAGGCGTCGGTGTCGAGGGTGGCGGTGGCTGTTTTTTGCCACTCTCCCTGGCCGCCCGGCTGCGTCCAGAGTTCGATTTCCTGGGGCTCGTCGCTGCGGAGCGGTCCGGTGAGGGCGCTGAGTTTGAGGACGTGGCCTTCGGCGCTGCGCGAGTTGCTGAGGGCATACATCGACCAGAGAAGGGGGCCGAATTTCTGGCTCGGGCGGTTTTCGATGAGGCTGCCGCCGACCTGCCAATCGGTGAAGGCGCAGCCGCCGGTGTCGGCTTTTCCGGGGCGATTGCCTTTGCCGTCGAATTGGCTGACGAGGGCGATGTTGCCCTTGAGGTATTGCGGCTGGACGGGGTGGCTGACTTCGCCAAGGAGGGTGCCGTCGGGTTCGTGGGCGCGCACGGTGGCGATGAATTGCCCGCCTTGAGTCACGCCGCTGAGGGTGAGGAGAACCTCCCGCCCTTTTGGTTTCCGGCTGAGGGCTTTCTGGGTGTGGGAGGAGAAAATCTGGTCGCCCCGCAGGCCGAAATTAACGCCGTTGTGGGCGAAGGCGTTGCTTTTGACTTCGTCGAGCTCGCTGCGCACGCCGATGCGGAAGCCGCCGCTGGTTTTCGGACCCGCGTTTTCGGGAAGTCGCAAACGCACGCTCATTTCCAGCGTGCCCGCGTTTTTGGTGATCTGGTGGGTGAGGGAATGGAGGTTGCGCTTGGCGGCGGAGGTTTGGCAAGTGGCCCATCCGCCCGCGAGCTTCCAGTCTTCCATGGGATTGGCCCAGAATTCGCCACCGAGAAAGACGCGGTCGGGCGTGAGATGCCAGCGGTCGAGCCGGCTCGTTTTCCCTTCGGCAGAAGCGGCTTTGGCAAAGACGTTGGAGCTACCGGTGAGGCCGGCGAGGGTGCCGGAGCCGATGAGTTTCAGGCCGAGACGACGGGTGATTTTTCTGATCATGGAGCTATCCAAGATCAATTTTGGGGGCGCGGCAATGAAAAGTGACGGGAGAGTCGTGCCTCAGATTTCCTGGCGTTCTTTTTTGAGGCGGAGCTGGCCGCAGGCGGCGGAGATGTCGTGGCCTTTTTCGAGGCGCAGGGTGGCGAAGGTGCCGTTCTCGTGGACGATGTCGCGGAAGCGCTGGCAGTCGGCTTCGGAGGGACGTTGCCAGGGGAGTCCTTCGACGGTGTTGTAGGGGATGAGGTTGACCTTGGCTTTCAGGCCTTTGGCGCGTTTCGCGAGGCGCAGGGCGTGCTCGGGACTGGCGTTGATGCCGTCGATGAGGATGTATTCGAGGGTGATTTTTTGTTTTTTGCGCTCGTTCCAGTAGCGCAGGGCCTCGAAGAGGGTGTCGAGGGGATAGCGCTTGTTGACGGGCATGATTTTGTCCCGCGTTTCGTCATCGGGGCCGTGCAGGGAGATGGCGAGGCGGATCTGGCGGGGGAAATCGGCGAGTTTTTTGATCTGGGGTGCCAGTCCGGAGGTGGAGATGGTGAGTTGGCGCGCGCCCATATCGAGTCCCCAGTTGGCGACGATGGCTTCGAGGGCGGGAAGGAGGTTGCGCAGGTTGGCGAGGGGTTCGCCCATGCCCATGAAGACGAGGTTATTGATTTTTTCGCCGCTGAGTTCTTCAACCTGGATGATCTGGGCGAGAATTTCCTCGGTGGTGAGGTTGCGCGTGAAGCCATCGAGCCCGGAGGCGCAGAATTTACAACCATAGGCGCAGCCGACCTGGGAGGAAACGCAGAGGGTGCGACGGTCTGATTTTTCGCCGTAGAGGGAAGGGTTCGCCGGGATGAGAACGGTTTCAATGTAGCGTTGGTCGTGGAGTTCGAAGAGGAATTTACGCGTGGTGTCGGCGGAGCCTTTGGTGAGGCTGTGGCGGAGTGGGCGCAGGGTGGTGAGGGGGGCGAGTTGCGCGCGCAGGGCGGCGGGCAGGTTGCTCATGTCGTCCCAGCTGGCCGCGCGTTTTTTCCAAATCCAGTCGAGGACTTGCTTGGCGCGGTAAGTCGAGTGTCCGTGTTCGGCGAGGACGGGTTCGATTTGGTCGGGTGTGAGCATGGGCTTGGGCGGGAGGAAATTAGCACGGCGCGCGGGCTTTGGCGAGAGCGGGGTTTTGGGTGGTGATTTGCCGGTCGAGACGACCGATCGGTGAGGGGGACATGGACGAGACGTCCCTGCCACGATTAGGCCTCGTATCCGAGCCAGGGGCCGAGCCATTTTTCGGCTTCGGCGAGGCTCATCTTTTTACGGGCGGCGTAATCTTCGACCTGGTCTTTTTGGAGTTCGGAGATGGCGAAGTAATGGCTCTCGGGATGGGAAAAATAGAGACCGCAGACGGCTGAACCGGGGTGCATGGCGAAGGATTCCGTGATCTCGACGCCCGTTTCAGCGGTGGCGTTGAGGAGCTTGAAGAGGGTGCCTTTTTCGGTGTGATCGGGCTGGGAGGGGTAGCCGGGAGCGGGGCGGATGCCCTGGTATTTTTCGTGAATGAGCTCGCTCTGCGTGAATTGATTCGGGCGCTCCAATCCCCAGTCAACGCGCGCGCGGTGGTGGAGAAGCTCCGCGAAGGCTTCAGCGAGACGGTCGGCCAGAGCCTGCACCATGAGGGCTTCGTCGATGTGGTTCTGCGCCCGCAGTTCGGCGGCCCATTTATCCGCGCCGTGGATGCCAACGACAAAAGCCCCGAGGTGGTCGTCTGCCTTGGCAATATAGTCACTGAGGGCGAAGTTGGGTTTTTCGGCTTTTTTGAGTTGTTGGCGCAGGGTGTGGAAGGTGAGGCCGTGTTCGGGCAGGACGATGTCGTCGCCCTCGGCCTGTGCCGGGAAAAAGCCGTAGATACCGTTGGCGCGGAGGCGTTTTTCGCTGATGATTTTTTCCAACATCACTTGCGCCTCGGCGTAGAGCTCTTTGGCCACTTTGGCACCGTCTTCGTTGCGGGTTTTGAGCTCTTTGCGCTCCCGATCCCAGACGCCGCGGAGTTCCCAGGTGTGGAAAAAGGGCGTCCAGTCGATGTATTCGGCCAATTCACGCAGGGATTGGTTTTTGATGGCGCGGGTGCCGGTGAAGCTCGGGACGGGCGGGGCGTAATTTTCCCAATCGATGGGCGTTTTGCGGGCTTGGGCTTCTTTGAGCGAGATGGTGGTTTTTTTCGGCCCGTCGGCGTGAGCCTTGCGCGCGCGCTCGTGGACGGCTTCGTTTTCGGCAATGAATCTCTCGCGTTGCTCCTTTGAGAGGAGGGCGGAGGCGACGGGAACGCTGCGGGAGGCGTCGAGGACGTGAACGAGCGGGCCGCTGTAGTGGGGGGCGATTTTGACGGCGGTGTGGGCTTTGCTGGTGGTGGCGCCGCCGA
>JBNNED010000118.1:0-3798 GCA_050285825.1 Verrucomicrobiales bacterium
GCTTGCACTCCTTGCTCGCTTTCGCTCGACCCGTCGTTGGCTGGGGTGATTTTGACGGGGACGATGATGGAGGCGGCGTTTATTTCCGCGGATTCATAGATGTTGTCGAGTTCGCCACTGGCGCGCAGCTCGCGCATGCCCATGAGGGCGATGTCCATGAGAGTGGTGGGTTTGTCGTCACGGCCGAGCGATGATTTGGTGTCGAGGTAGCTTTGGTAGGTTTTTTCAATGACCTCGCAGCCTTCGTCGAAGGTGACTTCGTCGATTTTTGTCAGGAAAGTGGTGTGGCGGCAGTGATCGGACCAGTAGGTGTCCAGCATGCGGATCTCGGTGATGCTGGGATCGCGCTGCTCTTCGTCGCGGAAGTAAGCCTGGGTGTGGGCGAGGTCGGCGAAGGACATGGCGAGGCCGAGCTCGTCGAGGGCGCCCTGGAGTTGTTCCGGGCCGTAGGTGGTGAAGCCGGTGAGGCGCGCGACGTCCGCGGGCTCGGGGCTGGGCGCGGGCGGGGTGGGGGGATTTTCAGCGGTGGGAAGGGGGATTTCGTGAGAATCGACGGGGTTGATGAGGTAGTCTTTGACGAGCTTGAGCTGGGCCTCGTCCAGCGCGCCTTCGAGGAGATAAACCTGGGCGGAAGTGACGAGGGGTTTTTCGCCTTCGGTGAGGATTTGGATGGCCTGGGCGGCGGAGTCGGCGCGTTGGTCGAACTGGCCGGGGAGGTAGCTGAGGGCGAAGGCGTGGGTGCCGGCGGGGAGCTCGAGTTCGGTGAAGAAGTCGTCGATCTGCGCTTCAGCAAGGATGAGGCGGGCGGCTTGGGCGAATTGATCCTCGCTTAGGCCATCGATTTCGTAAACTTGGAGGCAGCGGAGGCTCTTGAGCTGCGGGAGAGCGAGCTGGGCTTGCAGGTCTTGGCAGAGAGCGGTGTGGGAGCCGCGGTGTTGGGGTTTTTTCTCGACGAAAAGGCGCTTCATGATCCGAGGTGGTAGAAGGGGGGAAAGCGCGGGAGTTTAGAGGCTTCCGCGCGGAGGGCAAGATTTTTGATTGGCCGACGGCCCGATCTTTCGCGAGGAGCGCGCGGGGGTGTCTCAACGAGCCATGAGAACCTCGTCCCGACTCAAGCCGGTGAGTTGTTCCAGGCCCTTGATGAGACGCCAGAGGATGAAGCCGCCAACGACGAGGAGGGGGACGCCGATGACGAGAAAGCCCCAGCCGGTGATGCGTGCAACGTCCTGATTATAAAGCTCTTTCCAGTTCTCGGCATGGGGGTCGAGGTCGGCGAGGAAGTAGTAGGCGAGGCCGAGGTTCATGAGGGCGGAGAGGCAGAAGGAGCCGAAAAAGAGGAGAGTGGAGGACCAGAGGAGCTTCATGTAGGGGAGGTCTTGCTGGTTTTTGGCCACAGCCTTGGTGATACGCTGGTGATCGAAGAGGGCGTCGGAATAGATGAAGAGGTTGAAAAGCGGGCTTTTCGAGCGGTGGGTGATGAGGAAAAGGGAGCCGAGAATGAGTGGCTGGATCGCTTCTTTCAGCCCGAAAAAGAGGGGGGCGTTCGCCCGCGTTCCGGGGTCGGTGGCGGTGAAGAGGTAGATCGTGATGGCTCCGGTGAGGAGGACGTTGAGGAAGCCAACGGCGGAGAAAATATTGAATTTCCGGTGCGCGATGAAGTGCCAGATGCCATAGGCGATGGGGACGGCGAGGGCGAGGGCCATGGCCTGGTAGGGGCCGAGGTGGTAAACGGCGTCGCCTTCCTTGCTGCAGTAGCTGAGGATGAGAACGGGGGCGAGGACGTTGAGAATGATGTTGGCGAGCGGGTTGTCCTGCTGGTTCTGCGAAGGAGAGGGGACGGCGTCGGCGCTTTGGGTCATGACGCTATCGTTGCCAAGCGGCGAGCGGAGGTCAATCTTGATTCGTTGGATGTCGGTGATGATCTTGTAAACTTCTGATAATCAGTGTCTTTTGGATTGACTGATGAGTTTGGCTTGCCTTGTTTCATTGTCATGAATGCGACTGCTGATCATGCAATGACCTCACGTTCCGGTTTCTTCTCTTTCCAAGGTCGGATTGGCCGGAAAAGTTTTTGGCTCACTTATCTCTCTTTGATCGGCCTGATGGTGGTGTTGATGGGCGGGGCGACCTTGTTACAGGAGATGATGCAGCCGGATGTGAGTCAGCTGAGCGAGGACGAGCAATTCGAGCGCGCCATGGCGGGAGAAGGCGGGCCGGGCTTTCCCATCGCCTTGCTCGTCGCGGCGATTCTTTATATCCCGCTCGTCTGGGCGGCTTTGGCCTTGCAGGTCAAGCGCTTGCATGACCGTGCGCTTTCCGGCTGGTGTGTCCTCATCGGCCTTGTGCCCTTATTGAACATCTGGCTTCTCGTCCAAGTCGGATTTCTGAAAGGCACCGAAGGACCGAACAAATATGGCTCGGATCCGCTTGTTTGAGTTTTCTGTGGGCGAAGTGAAGGCTTGACCAGTTGTTTGTCTTGAATTGATATCTCAAGGACATGGAAAACAGCCCTTACATTGCCCCTCAGACAAATCAACATTTAGCACAATACGTGAAACCCGGTTTGTTTTCCTTCAGAGGAAGAATTTCACGAAAGTCATTCTGGATGGTCGTTTTGGCTCTCTTTGTGTTGTGGTTCTTGCTAGGTTTCGGTTTGAGTCTCTACACCGCCTCAAAATTAGCTGAGCTGTCCGAAGTGGAACGGATGATTGTGGCAGACGGCGGCCCTTCACCCGTTTCTGCAAAGGTGAAATACCTCGTCTGGTTGCTTTACATCCCCACTTGGTGGCTGATGTTAGCGACGACCGCGAAAAGATTTCATGACCGCAATAAGTCAGGTTGGTGGAATTTGCTCTACTTTATCCCCTTCGTTGGGTTGTGGAACATTATTGAAGGCGGTTTTTTCGAAGGTACGGATGGTTATAATGACTACGGAGTCAGTCCGCTGGCTTAAAACTTTTAATGAAGGTCTAATAAAAAACACCTCGGCCAGTTCGCTGACCGAGGTGTTTTTTGTGATTCTTTTACGGAGAGCGAAGGCTCAGCCTTGGTAAATGGTCTGACCGGTCGAGCGGAGCTCGTCGCAAGCTTGCTTCATGCGGTCACAGAGACTTTGCTCGGCTTTCTTGAGGTAAGAACGGGGATCGTAGGTCTTTTTATTGCCGACTTCGCCGTCGATTTTCAGCACGCCTTCGATGTTTTCACAAACGTGGGTCACGATCGGACGGGTGAAAGCGTATTGCGTGTCGGTGTCGATGTTCATTTTGATGACGCCGTAGTCGAGGGTCTCCTGGAGGTCTTCGGACGAGGTGCCGGAGCCGCCGTGGAAGACGAGGTCCATCTCGGCTTCCGCGCCGTATTTGTCCATGACCGCTTTCTGGCCGTCCTTGAGGATGGAGGGCTTGAGCTTGACCGCGCCCGGCTTGTAGGAACCGTGGACGTTGCCAAAGGTGGCGGCGAACATGAAGCGGCCGATCGGGCTGAGCGCTTCGTAAACCTGGAGCATGTCCTCGGGGCTGGTGTAGAGCTTTTCAGCGGGCAGGCCGGAGGTGTCGTGACCGTCTTCCTCACCACCGACGCAGCCGGCTTCGACTTCGAGGATGATGTCGAGTTCGGCGCACTCGGCGAGGAGTTCCTTCGAGATGCGGAGGTTTTCGTCGAGATCCACCACGGAGCCGTCGAACATGTGGGATTGGAAAAGCGGGCCTTTTCCTTCTGCAATGCGCTCGCGGGAGGCTTGCAGGAGTGGCTTGAGGAAGCCTTCGACTTTTTCCGGGTGGCAGTGGTCGGTGTGGAGGG
>JBNNED010000119.1:0-6692 GCA_050285825.1 Verrucomicrobiales bacterium
TCATAACAATGTAACGACAAAATTAACCCGCCCCCTCCAGTCTGCAAGGAAAAAACCAAGGCGCTCACGAAGAGGCGGCGAGCCAGAAATCCCGCCCTTCCACTCGTCCCCACCCCTGCAGTTCCTCACAGATGGCCTCCCCCGCGCCCCGCGTCCCGACGAAGCTCACGATCACGGCCTCTTCTTGACCGGGCAAATTCGCGGGGCTCACGACGGGCCGACCCGCGATCCGCTGACCGATCTTGCGTGGATCGATGTCAATCAGGCCCTTGGCGGGCTTCCATGCCTCCTCCAGAAAACGCGCCATCTTGCGTGCGGGCCGACCCGCCCCCCACAGCCACAAATCCCGCTCCCCCGCTCCGGCTCTGACAATTGCTTGCGCCAAAAAAGGAGCTTTGACCCGCTGAAAGGCCTCCGGTGAGTAACGGCCGTCGTTCCGCGTCAGGCGCGTTGGCGGGTCATGCCAATCATAAAGCAGCTCCGCGACTTTCCCCGCGCGCACGCCGAGCGCTTGCGAACGTAGGAACCACTCGTAGTCCTCCGGGAAATCGCCCTCGTGATACGGCCCGACGCGCTCCCAGACCTCCCGCCGCATCATGAGCGTGGGATTGGGCACGGGGAGATCCCGAAAACGCGCCAGGGCAATCTCCCCGGGCGTGACACAGGCATTCGCCCAATCGACATGCCGCGCGTAACCGCCCGCCTCCGTGCGGTCGCCCGCGAAATTGACGAGACTCGACATCAGTCCACAATCCCCGTTTTCCTCTAAAAAAGCCCTCTGTTTTCGCAAGCGCTCGGGGCGCGACTCGTCATCGGCATCCATGCGGGCGAGGAACCGGCCCTTCGCCGCCGCCGACACCCCGGCGTGAGCTCGTCGCAGCACCCGGATCCGATCGTCTTCCCGCGCCAGCGCCTCGGCGAGCTCCCCCGTCCCATCCGTCGAGCCATCATCAACCAGAAGCAACTCCCAAGCGGTGAAGTCCTGCCTCCGCACACTCGCCACCGCCCGCTCCAAAGTCCCGGACGCTTGGTAACACGGGATGACGACGGAAATTTCAGGCTTTCCCATGCGCACAGACGGCATCGTAAACATCAAGAACTAAGGAATTTCAGCCAGCCAAGACCGGCCGGTGCCGTCGATGACTCGCGCCTCGATGACGAGCGAGATTTTTTTGCCCTGACCTTCGCCCAGAGGAAGTAAGATCCGCTGACGATCATGCAGGGTGAGGCCGCACTCCATGCTCACCTCCCCGCCCGCAAGTCCCTCCACTTGCAAGTGCCAACGAGCTTCGACCACATCATCATTGGCTGCAATATTCGGCTCGACTTCGAGCTCGATGCGCGATTCCGCGTCTTTGCCCTCGATAAGAAGCACATTTTTAGCACCCGGCCGACTGGAAATCTGAGCCTCGGCGAGGAGCGTTTCCGGGGCGAATTTTTTGCGCCGCAGGTCCAGGCGGCTCACCTCGTTTTCGTGGCTGACCAGGGACAAAGCGAACAGGAGGTTTTTGGGTGGCAAACAACAACCAGGTTCGGTCATCACGCTGAAGAGCTCGACATTATTTCCCCGCAAGCCCGACCAGAGCAGCTTCGTTTTCGGATCGTAATAAATCCATTCTCCCTCGCTGAATTTCAGTCCACGGATCTCGAACGATCGCTTCACATCCAGAGGTCGATGAAAAAAAACTTCCGGGAAGGGCGAGAGGTTTTTCTCAACGACTGGCTGCTTTAAAAAATCGTTCTCGTCATCGCCTGTCGATAAAAAATCGGCATCCATCGATTGCCTCGTGAAAACCATGTCGCCTCTCTTCATCTCCCAAAACGACGAGTGATGCAAAGGCTCTTCCCGGGCCTTCCCCTCTTCCGTGAGACAGCGTTCACGGTAAGGTGTGCCATCCAAAAAGCGCACCCGGGGGATGACTCGCAAGAGTAAGGTCTTGTTCATGCCCGGTGCGGAACCCAATTCCTCGTAGAGCTCAAAGTCCATGTAATTCGAGAAAGACCTCTGGCGGGTGAAGGCGAATTGCTGTCCGGCTCCCTGGTATTTCAGGGTATAGCGCCCCTCGACGACGGGTGGGTGCCTATGGACAAAAGCATCTGCCTCGGCCACGAGCTCCCACTCACCCAATTTGCTGGAAACGGTCATGCCAAGATGTCCCGTCGCGAAAATCTTCCCCAGGGAACGGGCTTGACGAGCTTCCAACATCTCTCCGGTCCATTCTTCCACTTCGACTTGTCTCTGCGGCAGCTCAAAAAGCTCGCATTCCAGATGCCATGCGATCGGCGGCAAATCAGCCATGAGGAGAGTATCAAGGCCCACCTGCTCCAGATCCGAGCCATGAACGACCAGACGCTTGCTGGTGAGGTTGAGCACGGCCCAAGAGTCTTTTTCGACAAGGTATTTGAGACCGCGCAAAGCTTCGGTGACATCGATCGTGCGAGCATCCTGCGGCAACAAGGAACTGCGCCGCTTCGTCAAGTCCGCCGGCGAATTTTTCTTCCACAAACTCTCCTGTTTTTCCCAGTCGATGAATTTCCGTTCCTGTTCTCGCGGCGGCGCAAAAGGGTCGCCCTCGGGGAGTGGTCGTATCGATCGCTCACCCGCGATTAAAAATCGCAAGGAATCAGGATCCGCGCTGCGAAGCAGATAGCCCACGGTTTCTGCGGCGGGGAGCTGGCAGGCGAAGAGGAAAAGCAGGCTGAGGAGAGAGAAAAGACCTTTCATCGTCCGAACATGGCATGATGTCCGGGCCGGATTCAAGCCAAGTTTCCGCTGCAGAGGACGCTTTGAGCGTGAAAATCGGGGAGTGCTCGGCAACGGAATTATTTCCCCGCGTAGCCGACGTCTTCGACCAGTTCGCCTTTTTCCACGGCCAAGCCCACGAGTTCATCGCAGCGTTCGTTTTCGGCGTTGCCGGCGTGACCCTTGACCCAGTTCCAGGCGATGTCGTGCGGGGCGATGGCGGCGTCGAGGCGTTTCCAGAGGTCGGTGTTGAGGACGGGTTTTTTATCGGCTTTCTTCCAGCCGCGTTTTTTCCATCCGCCGATCCAATCCTTGCGGATGGCGTCGACGAGGTATTTGGAATCGGAGTAAAAGGAGACGCGGCAGGGCCTGGTGAGGGCTTCGAAGGCCCGGATGGCGGCCATGAGTTCCATGCGATTATTCGTCGTGCGGAGGTAACCACCGGACATTTCCTTGCGGTGGCGACCGCTGATCATAACGACACCGTAGCCGCCGGGTCCCGGATTTCCCTTCGCCCCCCCGTCGGTGTAGATCGTGACCTCGTGCATGGCTCTAGCTCTGACCTGCCGCCCCGCCTTTGCCAAGCGAAAGCCGCTCCGGTAGTCGATTTTCAGAAAAAAAGACCTGACAAATCGCCCGCTTTGCCTTCGTCTTTAGAAAGCATGTTGAAGCACTTACTCCAGGCTCTCTTCGCCAGCGCGGTTCTCCTGCCGGCGGCGGAAAAACCGAATATCCTCTTCATTTTCTCGGACGATCACGCTCAGAACGCCATTTCCAGCTACCCGGGCGGGCTCTTCGATGACATCGCCCCGACGCCGGGCATCGATCGCCTCGCCAAAGAGGGAATGCGCTTCGACCGCTCCTACTGCACGAACGCCATTTGCGGACCGTCCCGCGCCTCGATCCTGACGGGCAAGCACTCGCACCTCAACGGCTTCATCGACAATAACTCCTCGCACTTCGATGGCCTGCAAACGACCTTCCCCCAGCTCCTGCGCAATGTCGGCTACCGCACCGCGATGATCGGCAAGTGGCACCTCCACTCGCACCCCGTGGGCTTCGATTACTGGGAAATCCTCCCCGGCCAGGGCTCCTACTATAACCCCGATCTCATTCAGATGGACGGGTCGAAAAAACGCTTTGAGGGTCACTGCAACGACGTCGTGACCGAGAAGGGCCTTTCCTGGCTGAAAGAAAACAAAGACGGTCCCTTCATGGCCATGGTGCAATACAAAGCCCCGCACCGCAACTGGGCACCGGCCGAGCGTCACCTCACTTTTCTCGATGATGTCACCCTTCCCGAGCCCGAGACTCTGTTCGACGACTACGAAGGCCGTTCTTCAGTCCTCAAAGAGCACGAAATGGGCATCGCCGAGCACATGAGCTGGGCGCATGACATGAAATTCGAGGGCGAAAATCTTTTCCCCGAACACTTCACCAGTCGCATGAAAAACGGCGAGCTTAATCGCATGAACCCCGACCAGCTCAAAGCCTGGCGCGCCGCTTACACCCCGAAAAACGAGAAATTCATCGCCGACATGAAGGCCGGCAAGCTCGACGACAAAGCCGTCGTGCGCTGGAAATACCAACGCTACATGAAGGACTACCTCCGCTCGATCCGCAGCATGGACGAGGGCATCGCGAAAATTCTCGCTTATCTCGACGAAAGCGGCCTCGCCAAAAACACCATCGTCATCTACGCCTCCGACCAGGGCTTCTACCTCGGCGAGCACGGCTGGTATGACAAGCGCTGGATGTTCGAGGAGTCCTTCCAAATGCCCTTCCTCGTCCGCTGGCCCGGCGTCATCAAGCCCGGCTCGACCTCTTCCGCCCTCATCCAGAATATCGACTACGCCCCGACCTTCCTCGAAATTTGCGGCGCGGAAACGCCTGCGGAAATGCAGGGTGAATCGCTCGTCCCTCTCTTCAAAGCCTCCGGTGAAAAACCCGAAAACTGGCGGGATTCCCTCTACTATGCCTACTACGGCGAGGCCACCCACCACGTCGCCCGCCACGACGGCGTCGCGACCGACCGCTACAAGCTCTTCTGGGTCCCGAAAACCAAAGAATACCAGCTCTTCGACCTCGAAAAAGATCCGCAGGAACTGCGCTCCGTCGCCAAAGATCCCGACTACGCTTCAACCCTCGAGTTCATGAAGAAGGAACTCGCCAAAGTCCGCCAAAAATACCGCGCTCACGACGCAGTCCTGCCGGTGCCGCGCGAGGACAAAAAAGGCTGGATGGCCCGTCACCAGAGCATGAATAAAAAAGCCCGGGAAGCCAAACACGAGCTGCTTTTCATCGGCGACTCCATCACCCACGGCTTCGAAGGCAAGGGCAAGGCCGTTTGGAAAAAATACTACGAACCGCGCAAGGCCCTCAACCTCGGCATCGGCGGAGACCGCACCCAGCACGTCATCTGGCGCCTCAACCACGGCAATCTCCGCGGTCAAAACAGCGCCAAGGTCGCTGTCGTCATGATCGGCACCAACAACGTTCACAGCAACGAGCCCGCCGAGACCGCCGATGGCATCGAGCGCATTCTCTCGACCCTGCGCGCCCGTTGTCCCAAAACCAAGGTCCTTCTTCTCGGCGTTTTCCCCCGCGGAGCGAGCAAGGACGACCCGAAACGGCAGCGGAATGTGGAGGTGAACCAACTCATCTCGAAGTTCGCCGACGGCGAGCGCTTCCACTACCTCGATATTTCCGACAAATTCCTCGATGAAGACGGGAATTTGCCGAAAGACGTCATGCCCGATCTCCTCCACCCGAACGAAAAAGGCTACCAAATCTGGGCCGAAGCGATCGAATCCAAACTCAAAGAACTCGGCCTCTAAGCCACCACTTGATACTTAAAACCTAACACTGAAAACCATGCTCAAACACCTCGCCCTTGCCAGCCTCGTCGCATTCAGCGCCTTGCACGCCAAAGAACCCGCCGCCACGGCGGAAAACAGCGCCGTCGTCCCCGCCGACCGCAACAACGAAGACTGGTGGAAAAACCGCCACGCCGCCAAAGCCAAGCTCGCCGCTGAAAAGCAGTATGAGCTGATCTTCATCGGCGACTCCATCACCCACGGCTTCGAGGGCGCGGGCAAAGCGATGTGGGCCAAATACTACGAACCGCGCAAGGCCCTCAACCTCGGCTTTTCCGGCGACCGCACCGAGCACGTCCTCTGGCGTCTCGACCACGAGGAGTTGAAAAACCAGGAAGACGCCAAACTCGTTATCATGATGATCGGCACCAACAACACGGGGCATAAAAAACAAGACCCCGCCGAAACCGCGGCCGGCGTCAAAGCCATTCTCGGCAAACTCGAGACCCTCACGCCCAAGGCCAAAGTCCTCCTCCTCGGCATTTTCCCCCGAAGCGCCAAGGCCAATGACGAAATGCGCCTCATCAACACCGCCATCAACGGGAAAATCGCGGAGTTCGCCGACGGCGAGCGCGTCCACTTCCTCGACATTTCCGATCAATTCCTGACCAAAGACGGCACCTTGACGAAAGAAGTCATGCCCGACCTCCTCCACCCGAAGGAAAAAGGCTACCAAATCTGGGCCGAAGCCATCGAGCCCAAGATTAAAGAGCTGGGGCTCTAAAGCAGTCTCACATGAGCCTCTTCGGAACGACCCATCTCCTCACCCTCCTCGGCATTTTTCTGGCGGCCGCCGTCTGCATTCTGGCACACCGGCGGGGGAAACGCTGGCCCCTCCCCCTCCTCGCCTGGCTCAACCTCCTCTGCTACGCGGCGAACCAGGCGGCCTATGCCACCCTCGATTTCCCCGTCGCGCTCGACAACATCCTCCCCTTTCACCTCTGCGACCTCGCCGCCCTCATCTGCGCCGCCGCCCTCCTCACGCGCAAGGACAAACTCTGCGAGCTGGCCTACCTCTGGGGGCTCGCCGGCACCATCCAGGGACTCATCACCCCGAACATGCCCCACCCACC
>JBNNED010000120.1:0-2716 GCA_050285825.1 Verrucomicrobiales bacterium
TGCCGACAGTTTTACTCTGGAAGGAAATCTCAATGTCGGAGCGAACGGCATGGCATTTCATACCCAAGGGGGGATGAGTGTGAACTCGCTCATCAGCGGAAGCAGCTTTATCAATATCTTGGGCGATGGTGCCGGTCGGAACGTGACCTTCATGAATGCGGCGAACACCTTCAACGGCAACATCGAAGTTTTCAATGGTGGCAATCTCATCATCGCTGACAGCAGTGTTCTGAACTTCGACATCGGCGCCAGTGGCAGTAATAATGCGGTGAGCGGAGCTGGCTCAGCGACCTATGATGGTTCTTTCGTCTTGAATCTCAGCGGTGCCAGCAGCAATGTCGGGGATTCCTGGGTCCTCAACTCGGCTGCGGTCACGACATACGGAGCCACGTTCTCCGTGCAGGGTTTCACGGACAACGGCAACGACACTTGGTCGCTGGGCGACTACCTTTTCTCAGAAGCGACCAGCACCTTGACCGTCGTGCCAGAGCCTTCAGCCCTGGGCTTGGCCGCAACCGGCCTCTTCGGGCTGCTTGCTCGCCGCCGCTCTCACAGGGCCTGAGATTCATTTTTTTCATAGGTAGCAAAAAACCTCGCCCTTCATCGGGCGGGGTTTTTTTACGCCTTCTCCTGTGCCTTAGGCATAGGGTCTCTGGAGACCAATGAGGAGACCTTGGCAGCGCGGATGAGCAACGGAGCGAGCAATAGAATGCGTTAAAAGGTGCATTTTCCTGCATTTTAGGGGCATTCGTGAGTGTCGCGCCCTGGAAAGGCGAAAGCCCTAAAACCTTTACGGCTCTAGGGCTTTCATTGGTTACGGGAGTAGGATTTGAACCTACGACCTTCAGGTTATGAGCCTGACGAGCTACCTGGCTGCTCCATCCCGCGTTCTTGTTGGTAGTCCGTTGCCGGACGGGCAGACCCTAATGCGTGAGTTCGGGGAGCGCAAGGATTTTTCTGCGGATATGGCGTCTTTTTTCAAAATGAGGAGCGGATGGGGCGCTGGAAGTGACGAGAACTTTCCGAAGTGGAGCTTTGCCAAGTCGGTTCGGCCTGCTAGTTTTTCGCCGTGCCCGATTCAACATGCGCTAAAAACCTGACGGTGGTGGTTCCGACTTATAATGAGGAGGCGACGCTGAGCACGGTGATGGAACGAGTTCTCGCCCAGCCGATGGTGGGCGAGGTCATCATCGTCGATGATGGTTCGCATGATGACACGAAGAAGATTGCCGAGGAATGGGCGGGGAAAGAGCCGCGGGTGCGTTTTCTCATTCATGAGGAGAACCGGGGCAAGGGCGCGGCCTTACGGACCGGTTTTCAAGCTGCGAAGCTGCCCTTCGTGCTCGTCCAAGATGCTGATATGGAGTATGATCCGGAGGATTATGCGAAGGTCATGGCTCCCTTGCTCGCGGACGAGGCGGATGTCGTTTACGGCTCGCGTTATCTGAAAAAAGACACGCGTCGGGTCATGCGATTCTGGCACACCACGGGCAACCGTGTGCTGACGACGGCTTCCAACATGTTCAGCGATTTATACGTCACGGACATGGAAACGTGCTACAAGTGTTTTCGACGTGAGGTCATCCAGGCCATTCCGCTGGAGGAAGAACGTTTTGGTTTCGAGCCGGAGGTCACGGCCAAGTTGGCGCGGATGAAGCTGCGGGTGATGGAGACCTCAATTCACTATTACCCAAGAGGTTACGACGAAGGTAAAAAAATCGGTTGGAAGGACGGAGTGCGGGCGCTCTGGTGTATTTTCCGTTTCAATCTGCTGGATCGCGAGGTTTACCACTGGGAGCGCGCCGATGAAGATTGAGCGGAATTTCTGGCTCTTGGGCGGGAGTTTTCTCGCGGTCTTCGCCTGGTGTCTTTATCAAGCTTTGGCGGGGAACGGCTGGGCCTTGGACGATGAATTGGCGCATTTTTTCATTTCCCGTTCGGTTTGGGATGATCCGCGCGAGCTTCTTCACCTCTGGGGGCGGCCGGGGCGGAATGTCCTGGAATTTTGGCCCACGATTTTCGGTCTCAAAGCCGCGCGCGTGTGGGTGCTCGTGCTGGCCATGGTGGCGATCGGGCTGACCTGCCTGGAGGCGCGTCGGCTCAAGATCGCGGGCGTGGCGATTTTACCTTTTTTGCCCTTGCTCATCGGTTTCCAACCTTGGTTTCCCGAACTGGCGTCCTCGGTGCTCACGCAGACGCCCTTCATGCTGGCGTGGATTGCGGGGGTGTTTTTCGCGGCGCGGGGACGCTTGGTGTGGGCGGCGGTTTGCTGGGGGATGCTGGGTTTAATCCGGCATGAGGGGATCGCGCTCTCCGCGCTCTGGGGGCTGTGGGTGGTGTGTGCTCCGGACGGTTTGTTCCGGGTTCTGGCTCAGCGGCGCTGGTCCGAGCTGGTTGGGGCGATGGCTCGGGCCGCTTATCTGGGCTTTTGGACTTTTTCGCCGCATCTGGTGTTGAACATCGCGAGCTTTCTGGTGCGTGGCGAGTGGCCGTTTTTGATTTATTTCGAGGAAAAGCCGACGACGATGTATGGCTCGGGGAGTCTCTTTCATTTTGTGCCGCTGCTCATCACGGGGGCGGGCCTGCCGGTGTTGGTCTTGGCCATGATCGGGGTGCGCGGCGTGCGGGTGACGGAGTGGAAAAACGTGCTTTACTGGACTTATCCGGCCTATTTTGTCCTCCATTCCTTGATTTTCTGGAAAGGCCTCTTCGCCTC
>JBNNED010000121.1:0-5848 GCA_050285825.1 Verrucomicrobiales bacterium
GGCAATCGACGAATGTCGAACTCACGGACGTCGTTCTGGAGCTGCAGGTTCAGCCGCTGGTGAACTCGGAAAATGAAGTGACTTTGGAAATCTCTCTCGTGCGGGACTCGGTCGGGCAAGACCGCAACGTCGGCGAGTTGATCATTCCCGACATCAATACCGACGAGCTGACCACGACCGTGACCGTGCCGAACGGGGCGGCCATTATCCTGGGAGGATTGATCACGACGCAGGAAGGTCAGACCAAGAGCGGGGTGCCGATTTTGAGCCGGATTCCCGGTCTGGGACGTCTCTTCGGCAGCACCGAGGATGATGACACCCGCAGTGAACTCGTCATCATCCTGCGTCCGGAAATTATCAGCGACAGCCTCGACATGGGCACTTACCGGACGAACTTCGAGAATCACTCGGGCGTGGCTCGGGATGCGCGCCTTTCGCTTCCACCCACCAGCTCGGGCATGCTACCGGCTCCGGGGGTCATGGACGCGCCGGAAGAGGGGGGCAAATCGGGCGGAGCCAAGCGCGCCCCCGTCGTCGCTCCAGCGCCGGCGGAGCCGAAGCGGAAGAGCTCGCGCGTGATGAATTTCCAGCGTCGTCGTTGAGAGACTTGCTAGCGGGCGGGGGATTTGGCAGATTGGCGGCGTGCAAAATGATGTTCGCGCGGTTCTGCAATACGTGCCCCGCTTCCGGGGGAAGACCTTCGTCGTGACCTTGGATCTCAGCCGCATGGGTGAGACGGCGGTGGCGGAGGCTTTGCTCGATCTCGCGGCCTTGCAACAGGTCGGCTTGCGTCTCGTCGTGCTCTCGCTGGGCGAAAAACGCGGGGAGCTGGCGGATTGGCTCGTCGATGGCGAGATGAAGTGGCAGGGTGTGCCGGACATTGCTGATACAGAGCGGATTCGGGCCGTGACCGAGCGCGGGCAGATGGCGGTGGTCGAAGGCGATGGCACCTGGGATCCGCTGGGAGAAGAGGTGACACGGCTTGCGGTGGGTCTGGGCGCGGCGAAATTGATCGTTTTTTTGGCGGAAGCTCTGGTCTGTGAAGACGAGCCGCTGCATGGCATTTCCCAGCGGGAAGCCCTGGCGCGTGGAGGGATTTTGGCGCAGGCGGCCCGCCTTTGTGAGGCCGGTATTCCCCGTATCCACCTCCTTGACGAGCGACGCCAGGGCGTTTTGATGGACGAGCTTTTCTCGAACGAAGGGGTCGGGGTGATGGTTCATAATGACGATTACCGCCGCATCCGCCCGCTGCGCGAAGAAGACGTGCCGGAACTTCTTGCCATGATCGGTCGCTCGGTGCGCCGGAGCCACCTCGTGCCCCGGAGTTACGAGGAAATCGAAGCCTCGCTCGGTGATTTTCTCGTGATGACGGTGGACGAAAACGTGGTCGGCTGTGTGGCGTTGCATCGTTATGGCGAAGGAGAGCCGGCGGAAGTGGCCTGCCTCTATGTCAAGCAGGCGCACGAAGGGCTGGGCTACGGCATTCTCCTCGTGCAGGCCGCTGAGGATAAAGCGCGGGAACTTGGATTGGAACGGGTCTTCGCGCTGACGAATCGAGCATCGGATTACTTCACCGGGCGCTTGGGCTACAGAGCGCTCGAGGTGACGGAAATTCCCGAGCCACGACAGCGTAAATTGGTGGAAAGTGGCCGCGAATCGGTCGTCGTAGGGAAAAATCTGAAAAAAAATAACCCGATGTAATCGCTTGTTTCTTAAAACGTTTCCTGATTCAGACGAACAGATGGAATTTTTTTTATTGGGGATTTCGATGAATCCGTATTATAACCATGGCCAACCCCCAGACAGCTGAAATGGCAACCATTACGAAACGAGACCTCGTCAGAGAAGTTAGCAACAAAACCGGTCTGACTCAGTCCCAGACTTACGAAGTGCTTCAAGAAGCCTTCGATATGATCATCTTCGAACTGGCCCGCGCTAATACCGTGGTTGTTCGAAATTTCGGCACCTTTGAAGTGACGGAGGCCAAGGCCAAAGTCGGGCGCAACCCGAAAGATCCTTCGAATCCAGTGCCTATTCCCGCCCGCGCGGTTGCGAAATTCAAAGCGGGTAAGGAGATGAAAGAGAAAGTGGCCCGCGTTTTGCCTCTCTTGCAAAAGAGCTGAAGCGAACGTTTTTGAGCTTTACGCAACCCCGTGACTTGTGAGTCGGCGGGGTTTTTGTTATGTCGGGATATGCGCTGTTTTTCCTGGCTCTTGCTCGTGCTCTGTTCGCTTCCTATCCTCAGCTCTTGTGGGGGCGGCTACGAGGGCTACCAGCAGCGCTCCTATACCATCCGGGGGGTGCGCTATCACCCGATGTCGATCGAGCAGGCGCTCAACTACGAAGAGACCGGAATCGCCTCTTGGTATGACGAAAGCACCTGGCTGGGGCTGAAGCGCGGTAACACCTCCCTGGGAGAGAAAGTGATGCCCTGGCACAGCTCGGGGGCGCACAAAACCCTGCCGTTGCCGAGTCGGGTCGAGGTGACCAATCTGGAGAATGGGAAATCGATTAAAATCCGCCTCAACGACCGTGGGCCTTTCATTGCGGGGAGGATCATTGATTTAACGCCGCGGGCGGCGGCTGCTCTCGGATTTAAGGAGCAGGGGCTGGCGCGGGTGCGGGTGCGGACACTGAGCGTGGGGGATGGATCCTATGAACGCAAGGCGCGCGGGCGGGGCGGGATCTTTGGCTGGTTGTTTTGAGGGAGCAGGGGGATTTTTTGCGGGCTGAAGCCCGCGTTCCATGGGGAAGTCGCAGAGACGTCTCATCCCTGGATAAGCAGTGAATGGGGGGTGGTGCCTGGGAATGACAGCTACGTAGGCTGCGCGTATTTTTGCGGGCTGAAGCCCGCGTTCCCCTTTTTTAGTGCCAGCGGTTGTTGTTGTATTGTTGGAGGGCCTGGTAGTTTTGGTAGGCGCAGAAGCCGAGGATGAGGGCGATGAAGATTTGGCCGGAGGCGAGGGTGAAGATGCCGAGGGCGATGGCGACACCGATGCTGATCTGGTGGGTCAGGGCGGCGCGGCGTTCACCGAGGACGGCGGCCATCATTTGCCCGCCATCGAGAGGCCAGACGGGGACGAGGTTGATGACAGCCCAGAAGATGCTGACCATCATGAGAAAGAAGAAGAAGGTTTTAATATAAGTGGGCGGGAGAGCCACTTTGTTGAGGATCAACCAAGCGATGAGGCCGAGGACGATTTGGATGCCGGGACCGGCGGCGGTCATGAGGAAGGATTCTTTCCGGGAGAAGTGGGCGCGGGGGAAGATGGCGACGCCGCCCATGCCGTGGAGGACGATTTCGGGGTTGCCCGCACCGAATTTCCGTCCCGTCAGGGCGTGGCCGATTTCGTGGACGAGGATGGAGATGAAGCCGGCGAGGATGAAGAGGGCGACAATGAGGAGACCTTCGCGGTTGCCAACGCCCGCCCACTGGAAGCCGAAAAGGGCAAGGATGAGCCAGTGAAAGGGCTGCACGGTGACGGGGATGCCAAAGAGGCGGAATTCGATCATGCGGGGAGATTAGTGTGGGTGGGAGGATTTGCAATGGAAAGTGGCTTTAGAGGTGCCCTTTCAGCGGCTTTTCGCGTGCGGGCAGAAAAAAACCGGCGCGGTTGGGCGCCGGTTTTTGAAAAGTAAGCGATGAGCGCTTTTACTGAGCCTGGGGCTGTCCGGGGATGGAGAAGCCGGGGTTTTGCTGTTGCGGAGCGTCTTTGATTTCAACGAGTTCGAGCTCGAAGACGAGGACTTGGTGAGGCCCGATTTCCGCGCTGCGGCGCTGGGCTCCGTAGGCGAGGTCGGAGGGGATGAAGAGCTTGTACTTCGAGCCGACGGGCATGAGCTTGAGGGCTTCGCTGAAGCCGGGAATCACGCCATTGAGGGGGAAGGGAACGGGGTTTTCGCCATCGGAGGCGTCGAAATCGGTGCCGTCGGGCAGGGTGCCCTTGTAGTGGACCATGAAGAGTTTGTTTTCGCCACCGGCGGGGTCGAATTTCTCGCCTTCGCCTTTGGTGAGGACTTCGTATTGCAGGCCGCTCTCGGTGGTGGTCACACCTTCGCGCTTGCCGTTGTCGGCGAGGAATTTTTCGCCTGCCGCTTTGTTCGCTTCGGCGGCTTGGTTTTCGCGTTCGGTGAGGATGTTTTGGAGCTCGGTGAAGGCGGCGCGGATTTCGTCGTCGCTGTAGGAGAGCTCTTCGCCTTTGAGGGCGGCGGTGAAGCCGGCGAGGAATTGCTCGGCGTCGATGTCAGTGTCTTTGAGGCCGGCTCCTTTGGCTTGCATGCCGGATTGGAAGCCGATCCCGAGGGAGATTCGCTTGGTCATTTCTTCTTGGGTCAATTTTTCGGCGGCTGGTTCGGCGGCCGGGGTTTCTTTGTTTTCTTTGGCCTCGTCCTGGGCCAGAAGGGCGGGGGAGAGGAGGAGAGAAGCGGCGAGGGCGGTTCGGTAGATCGTTTTCTTCATAAACTGAGGGTGACGGTGGCGGAAAGCGCTGATTTGGCAACTTTTTTTTTCGCAGTCGGCCGGATCTCTCAGAAATGGGAGGGGCGGGGGAGGCGGATCGTGAATTTCGTGAACTGCCCGGGTTGGGAATCGACGCTGATCCGGCCGTGATGGGCTTCGACGGCGCGTTTGACGATGGAGAGGCCGAGGCCGGTGCCTTTGACCTGGTGCTGGCTGTGGCTCGTTTCGGCGCGGAAGAAGCGGCGGAAAATCTGCCCGAGGTGTTCTTCCGGGATGCCCTGGCCTTGGTCCTCGATGCTGAGGCGGAGTTCGGTGTTGTCTGCGCTGCCGCTGATGGTGACGGTGCAGGGCCGCTCGGGGTGACGGTATTTGAGGGCGTTCTCGAGGAGGTTGTAGTAGATTTGCTCCCAGTAAAAGGGGTCGCCGGGAAAGGTGGGGAAGTCGCTCGGCAGGGAGTTCTCGATGCGGGCTCCGGCTTCTTCGATCAGGGGCGCGAGTTTTTCGATGACTTCAGGGACGAGCGTGCCGAGGGAGACGGGGTCCTGGGCGAGTTCCGCGCCGGGGTTTTCGGCTTGGGAGAGGGTGAGCATGTCATCGATAAGGCGGGACATGCGGTGGGCGTTGCGCAGGCCGCTTTCGACCATGCGCTGGCGCATGTCGGCGGGGATTTCGTCGTCTTCGAGGGTCTCGAAAGTGCCGGAGATGATGGTGAGTGGGGTGCGGAGCTCGTGGGAGGCGTTCGAGACGAAATCGCGGCGGACGCGGTCGAGGTTCACCGCTTCGGTGATGTCGTGGATGAGGAGGCGCACGGTGCGGCTGCGCTGGTTCGCGGCGAAGAGGGCGGCCTGGACGCGCCAGGAGGTGCCGGCGGGCTGGCGGAGCGGGTTTTCAATGATTTCGCTTTCTTCCTCGCCGTAGGTGTAAACGCGGCGGGCGAGTCGACTGATGCGCTCGTCGCCCGTGACTTCGAGCAGGGTTTTCAGGTTCCGTGAAGGGTTTTCGCGGTTTTTTGTCGGTAATCTGGCCTCAGGATAGGCACGGCGGAAGGCGGCGTTGGCGAAGCGGACGAAGTGGGCTTCATCGACGAGGAGGACGGCGTCCGGCAGGCTGTCGAGGATTTCTCCGGCGGCGACGTCGACAGCTTCCACGGCCTGGGGCGGGGGCGGGACGGGCTCTTTGGTGACGGTTTTCTTGCCCCCGGCGGCGATGAGGAGGGTGAGGGTGCCTCCGATGAGGAGGCCGAGCGCTGCGCCCAGAAGGAGGTAGAAGGGCCAGTCCATGGTTTAGTGGGCGGGGGCGAGTTCGGCGAGGAATTCTTCGGCGTCGATGTTCTGGCTGGATTCCATGATGTTGAGGGCGTGGTTGCCGATGCGTTCGAGCTGGGCCGCC
>JBNNED010000122.1:0-3151 GCA_050285825.1 Verrucomicrobiales bacterium
CTATGCGCCCGATGTGCGGATTTTGTTCTTCTTCATCATCCCGATGAAAATGAAGACCTTCGCCATGTGCTTCTTTGTCATGGAGTCCGTGAATGTGCTGACGAACTTCATGAATGCCGGAGGTTCGGCGGGGCACCTGGGCGGGGCTTTGTGCGGCTTGTTTTTTATGAAGAACCGGAAGGCGCTGGCCTGGCTGCAGCGTTTGGGCGGATCGGGCCGGGGAGGACGCACGCGACGGGGACGGGTCGTGCGGGATGCCGAAATTGTCGAAGAGCGTCGCTCGCCTTATCAGGAGAGTCGGGAAGTGGACCGGATTCTCGATAAAATCAGCAGCGAGGGCTTCGAGTCCTTGACGAAAGCGGAAAAAGAAACTTTGGAAAGAGCCCGAAAACGATGACTGACGAAGAAATGATCGATTGCCCGGAGAAAGAAGCCCAACTCACGCGGCTGCGGGCGATCATGCACCGTTTGCGGGCACCGGGCGGTTGTCCCTGGGATGCGGAGCAAACGCACGAGTCCTTGGTTTCCAACCTCATCGAGGAGGCCTACGAGACGGTGGCGGCGATTCGCAGCGGCGACGTCGGGAACTTGCGGGAGGAGCTGGGCGACTTGCTTTTACAGGTGGTTTTTCACAGTGAACTGGCGGAAGAGGCGGGGGATTTTGATTTTGATGAGGTGGCACGGGGTGTCAGTGAGAAGCTGGTGCGACGTCACCCGCACGTCTTCGCGCGCTCGCAGGCGGACGATTCCGAAGCGGTGCTGAAACAGTGGGACGAGATCAAACGGGCTGAGAAAGGACACGAAGAGGAGGCTTTTTTACATGGGGTGGGCGATGGCCTTCCGGCTTTGCTCAAGGCGGTGAAACTGCAGAAAAAGGCGGGGAAAGTCGGTTTCGACTGGCCGGATGCGCAGGGCGTGGTGGCGAAAGTCGAAGAGGAACTCGGAGAAGTGAAGGAAGAGCTGGCGAAGCAGGAAGCGGGCGCGCCGGCCTCCGTGGAATTGCGCGATGAGATCGGAGATCTTCTCTTCATCGTGGCGAATCTGGCCCGCAAAGTCGGGGTCGATCCCGAATTGGCGTTGGAGGGGACGAACGGGAAGTTCCTGCGTCGCTTCGGCTACGTCGAATCCACCCTGCGCGCGCGTGGGCGCAGTCTCACCGAGGCCGGGATGGCCGAGATGGACGCCGCCTGGGAGCAAGCGAAGAGCAGGGTTTGAGCTTTTCGCGATTCCCTGAATTCCCGAGATTGTCATTTGGGGGGAGCCGTGTATAGTGGCACTAGTATGATGGGATCAGCGATGTGCGGGCGACTCTTGTTGGCGGGCCTTCTTTGGGTGGGTCTGGGAGCCGTGAGGGCGGAGAGTCGGCCGTATTTCAACGATCTGAAAGCGCCGGAAACGGTGGAAGACCTGCAGAAAATCCAGGCCGGGATGCAGGAGATTTTGCCCCGGATCCGCGCGGCCACGGTCTGTTTGCAGGTGGGTGATGGTTCGGGTAGCGGGGTGATCGTGAGTCCGGAGGGCTTGGTTTTAACAGCCGCGCACGTGACGGGTGGCGTTGGAAAAGAGGTCACGGTAGTTTTAGAAGATGGGACGGAGCTCAAGGGCGAGTCGCTGGGACTGCACTCGGAGACGGACGCCGCGATGTTACAGCTTCAGGGCGAAGGGCCGTTTCCTTATGTGGAAATCGACCGGGAAGACGGGACGCGATTGGGCGACTGGGTCATCGCGCTGGGGCACTCCGGGGGCTTTGATCAGGCGCGTGGCGTGGTTGTGCGCCTGGGGCGCCTGGTGCGGGTCGCGGAGAACACCGAGCAGTCGGACTGCATCCTGATCGGCGGCGATTCGGGCGGTCCGCTCTTCGATTTTTCCGGGAAAGTCATCGCCATCCACAGTCGGGTGGGAAAATCGAAAGAAGAGAGCATGCACGTGCCCTTGCGGACCTTTTTGGCGCATTGGGAAGAGATGCTGAACCAGGCCTTCATCGGCGAAGGTCCTTTTGCGCAGAAAGCGGTGAAAGGCTCGGGTTTTCTGGGTTTGGGAACGGAAGATAGCGCGGAGGGCCTGCGTGTGAACAAGGTGCTGGAGGAGTCCACGGCGGCTCGGCTCGGGCTCATGGTGGGGGATGTCATTGTCAGTTTGAATGAAGAGGAGGTGCCGGATAGGGAGCGCTTGCGCGAGCTGCTGGCGGAGCTGGCGGCGGATGAAAAAGTGAGCATTCGCTGGCGGCGTGGGGGAGAAGATATGACTGGCGAGGCGCGCCTCGGAAAACGACCTTGAGATGATGATGAAAGCGATTTTAGTGATGATGGGAAGCCTCGTGGCCGTGGCGGGCGGGCAAACCTTGCCAAGCGAGCAGCGGACGAATGGTGACATGGTGCGGGAGGCCTTTGATCCCGCCCAACGTTATCTCCAGGAGTCCAGCGCGGTGCTTTACGAGGGACGGAGTAAGTTCATTTATGCTACGGTCGTGAGCGAAGACGGCTATCTTTTGACCAAAGCGAGCGAACTGGAGGGGCGCGGGGAGATTTCCGTGCGCATCGGCGGGGAATTTTACGGAGAAGTGGAGGTCGTTTCGACGAATGTCATCTGGGATGTCGCCTTGTTGAAGGTCGAGGCGCAGGGTCTGCAGCCGGTGCGCTGGGACACGGGAGAAGAGGCCACGCACGGAACCTGGGTCGTTTCCAATGGCTCGACGACGCGCCGGAATCGCCGGCTCCGTGTGGGCGTGATCAGCGCGAACGCGCACGAGGTCTCCGGCAAACCGCCCGTCATTCTCGGGGTGGGAATCAAGCGGGAGGAGAAGGGCGTGCTGGAGATCGCGCGCGTCGGGGAGGATTCGGGGGCGGAAAAAGCGGGGATGAAGGAAGGCGACATCATTCTCTCGGCTGAAGGCTGCGAGTTGGCCGATTTCGACGCCCTACAGCAGGTGCTCAAGGGGAAACTGCCGGGCGATGTGCTCTCGGTGCGGGTGCGCCGGGGCGAGGAAGAGCTGGATTTGGAGATTGAGCTGATGAAACGTCCCGTGCCGGAAGAACGGCACATGGCTTCGCGCAATGACCAGATGAGCGGACGATTCTCGCGGGTGCGCGACGGCTTTCCGCGCGTTATTCAGCACGCCAGCATGATGTCGGAAGAGACCATGGACGGACCG
>JBNNED010000123.1:0-13101 GCA_050285825.1 Verrucomicrobiales bacterium
TGATCGTGCCGAGGGCGTGGAAGAGCGGGTGACCGGCCATGGGGGCTGCTTCGAGGCGGGTGTCGAGCTGTTCGACGTTGGCCCCGGCGGCGGCGAGGGTGGAGGAGAGGCGACGCACGATACCGGGCTGGTCGTGGCCGATGATGTCGATTTGGAATTGGCGGGAAGAGGTGGAGCTCGCCTGGTCGGAGGCTTGCTCGGCGATTTGCAGGGTGAGCTCCGCGCTGTTGAGGCCGAGGAGAGCTGAGCGGAGGGACGCGGCCTGCGCATCCGGGCATTCGATTTTTAGCAAGCCCGCGAAGTGCCCGGAGAGATGCGCCATTCGGCTGTCGAGCCAGTTCCCACCGTGCTCATTGATGGTGGCGGCGAGGGAATCGACGAGGCCGGGTTTATCGGGCCCGAGCAGGGTGAGGACGAGTTGCATGCGAGGAGTTTACTCCACGATGACGGGGGTGCCAAGGCTGGCGTTTTCGTAAAAGTGGCGTGCCATGTGGTCGGGCAGGCGGACGCAGCCGTGGGAAGCGGGGTAGCCGGGGAGGTGGCCGGTGTGCATGCCGATGGCGCCATTGAAGCGGAGGAAGTTGAACATGGGAGCGCGCTCAAAGACTTCGTCGGGGCCGGGGAAGTCCTTGCGGGTGTCGGCGTCGTCATTGACGATTTGGCCGGTGTAGCGGTTTTTGATCACGCCGTAGAGCGAGGAGCGGTGGTCGATGTCTTTTTCGGTGACTTTAAAACGGCCGCGCGGGGTGTTGCGACCTTCGGTGCCGGTGGAGATGGGCGTGACGCCGACGAGATGACCGCCTTTGTAGAAGTAGGATTTTTGCTCGGCAAGGTTGATACGGATCGAGGCGGGGCCGCTCACGCCGCTGTCATCCCAGTAACCGCCCTGGTTCGGGTCGTTCGGGTTAGCGGCTTGAGGGGTCGATTGCTGGTAGCCCGCGAGGTAGTAGGAGCCGTCGCCACCGGCCATGGGGGTGGGGCTGCAGGCGGCGAGGAGCAAAAGGGGCAGGAAGAGGAGTAGTGCTTTCATAGGAATGTGGCCGGGGATTACTATAATACAGACGCGGCGGGGAGGGAAATATTCACAAAAAAATCGAGCGGGGACTCTGTGAGCTTGCTTTTCAAGGGGATGTGTTGAAAGTGGGCACGATGTGGGTTTGGAGTAAATTATCGGCTCGGAAATGGCTCGATGCCTGGGAAGAGCGCTTTTATGGCAATGCCAACGCCGTGATCACGGAGCTGAAAGGCGGGAAGTCGCTGCGCGTTGAAGTTTATTGTGAAACGGAGGCGGAGGCGGAAGAGGTGGCGCGGCAGTTCGGGGGGCGCGTGCGGGAGTTGAAACGGGAGGACTGGGCCGAGCAGAAAGTGCCGGTGGGGCCACCCCTGAAGATCCGGGATGCTTTTTTAATCACGCAAGAGGGCGATGACGGCAAGCTGGCGGAGCTGCGGGCGGCGCATCCGAAACGTCAAGTGATTTCCATTCCGGCGGAGATGGCCTTCGGGACGGGGGATCACGCGACGACTTCGACGGTTCTGCGCATGTTGGTGGATGACGGGCGGAAGCGGGAGGCGGGCTGGCGTTTTTTGGATTTGGGAACGGGGAGTGGCGTGCTGGCGGTGGCTGCCCGGCACCTGGGCGCGGGCGGGATGGTGGCCCTGGATTACGATCCGATGGCGGTGACGGTGGCCCGGCGGAATTTGGAGCGCAATGGGGTGAGGGCGGAGAAAGGCCGGGAGGTCGAGGTCGGGGAGGCTGATGTGACGAGCTGGGCAGGCGATGGCCGCTTCGCGGTCGTGGCGGCCAATTTGTTTTCGGATGTCTTGATCGCGACTCTGCCGCGACTGCGTCCGTGGCTGGAGGAGGGGGCGGTGGTTTTTCTATCCGGGATTCTGGCCACGCAGTGGGAGCTGGTGCGGGCGGCGGCGGAGAAAGAAGGATTCGCCGTGGTGAAAAAGATCCAAAAGGGCAAGTGGGTCAGCGCGCGTCTGGAGTGAGGGGCGGGGCTGCGGGCTTCCTCGCTTGCCTCTTTTCCTGTCGGAGGTCGATGAGGAGCTTGCCGACGATGAGGAGAATGAGAATGGGGAGCGGGCGGGCCACGCTGGTCGCGAGCATGCCGCCAAAAATGATGGCGAGGTGGACGGCGACAATGTGCTTGTAGGGCGCGGACATGAGCTTGCCAAGATCTTGCTGGCGGGCCTCGGGTTGGCTGAGGAAATCGCGGTGAAAGGAAAGACCGTGGAAGACGAGCATGGAGAGGATGGGCCAGCGGAGGTCGGCGATGAGCGGGAGGTACTCGTTTTTAAAGGGATCACCCGAGTTGGTGAGGGCGAGGAGAAAGACGAGGTGCCCGGCGCAGAATCCGCCGTAGTGGACGGTGAAGAAGGGGGCGAAGAAGAGTTTCTCAAGCCAGTGGGCGCTCGTGGAGCTCAATATTTTGAGGAGGTTGTAGAAGCCGATGATGAGGTTCTCAAACCAGTAGAGCAGCAGGATGTCCTGGACGTTCCAGCCAAAGAAGAGGACGCCGGCGAGCGGAAAGAGGTGGGTGAGAAAAAGCAGGAGGTAGCTCATGGCCTGATCGGAGCGGGAGGGTGACAATAAAAAAACCTCACCGGTTGCGGAGAGGTTTCGTCATGAAAAAAAGCTGAGGAGGCGGGGTTTGGTGGGAAATGGTAGCAGAGGGCGGATTTGAACCGCCGACCAAAGGCTTATGAGTCCTCTGCTCTACCCCTGAGCTACTCTGCCATTTCCTTGTGGGGGTGGGCGGAGCTATTAGCCCGATCTGGGCTTATTGTCCACTAAAAAATGACAAAAAAACACGGTGCGGAAAGATCCGGCACCGTGTTTGGGAAGATTCGGGTCAAGCGCGATTAGAGACCTTCGCCGAGAAGGGCGAGGGCTTCACCGGCGCGGTTGGAGTAACCCCACTCGTTGTCATACCAGGAGCAGATTTTCACGAAGTCGCCATCGATGACGAGGGTCGTGCCGGCGTCGAGGATGGAGCTGTGTGGGTTGCTGACGATGTCCTGGAGGACCAAGGGGTCTTCGCTGTATTCGAGGATGCCTTTGAGGGCTCCTTCGGCCGCTTCTTTGAAGGCGGCGTTGACTTCTTCGGCGGTCACGTTGGTGCCCGGAGCAAGTTGCACCGAGAGGTCGGTCAGGGAGCCGGTCGGGGTCGGGACGCGGAAGGCGCCGCCGTTGAGTTTCCCTTTGAGCTCGGGGATGACCTCGCCGATGGCGCGGGCGGCACCGGTGGAGGAGGGCACGATGTTCACGGCGGCGGAACGGGAACGACGCAGGTCGCTGTGAGGCGCGTCGAGGATGTTTTGGTCGCCGGTGTAGGAGTGGATGGTGCTCATGAAGCCGCGCACGATGCCCCACTTGTCGTTGAGGACTTTGGCCATCGGAGCGAGGCAGTTGGTGGTGCAGGAAGCGTTCGAGACGATGTGGTGATTGGCCGGATCGTATTGATCGGCGTTGATGCCAAGGCAGATCGTGATGTCTGGATCGGTGGCGGGAGCGGAGATGAGCACTTTTTTCGCTCCGGCTTCGAGGTGCTTGGCAGCGCCTTCACGCTTGGTGAAGAAGCCGGTGGATTCGAGGACGACGTCCACGTTCCATTCTTTCCAAGGAAGGTTGGCCGGGTCGCGCTCGGCGGTGGCGTGGATTTTGTGTCCGTTGACGATGAGGAATTCATCATCATAGTCCACGGTGCCTTGGAATTTGCCCTGGGTGGAGTCGTATTTGAGAAGATGGGCGAGGGTGGCGTTGTCGGTCAAGTCGTTGATGGCAACGACTTTTTTGAGTTCTTCGGGGCTGAGGGAGCGAAGGACGTTGCGTCCGATGCGTCCGAATCCGTTGATTGCGTAATTGGCCATGGTTTTTTAGTTTTCCTTTGGATGTTCCGTAGTCGGTTGCTCGCACGCATGGGGCGAAGAGCGGGCGCATTATGCAGGGATCGGGACGCACGTCAACACCGGGGGCGGCTCCGGGCCGGATTGTTTCCCGGAAGGGGGGATGCCGGGGCGGTGCGGGTTGCTTGATCACGCCCTGCGCCCCGGCGGGGCTCCGGGCTTATACCAGAGAGTTTTGCGAGTTGGTATTAGCTCTGGAAGACGGGGGTTTCGCTTTTGGCGTCGATGATGGAGAATTTCTCGCGGTGCAGGGAGGGGTCGCTGCGGAAGATGAGGCGTCCGGCGTGGGAGCGCTCGAGTTCCATGAGGAGCTTGGAGTCTTCGTTTTTGAAGCGATTGAGGACGTCGGTGTTGACGACGATGATGAGGTCTCCGCTGTTGTTTTGTTCGGCGTGGCGCAGGATGATGGTTTGGAGGCGGCGCTGGATTTCCACACTCATCGTCATGGGGGTTTTGATGCGCGCGCGTCCCTGGCAGTAAGGGCAGGGCTCGTACATGGTGTCGAGTAGCGATTCGTTGAGCCGCTGGCGGGTCATCTCCATGAGGCCGACGGAGGAGATCTGGAGAACCTGGGTTTTCGCTTTGTCGCGCTTGAGGCGCTCTTTCATCGCGCGGTAAACCGCCTGTTGGTCGCGGCGGTGGCGCATGTCGATGAAGTCCACGACGACGAGTCCGCCGATGTTGCGCAGGCGGAGTTGGCGGGCGACTTCTTCAGCGGCTTCGACGTTGGTCTGGAGGAGCATTTTATCGACGTCTTTCGAGCCGCGGTTGCGCCCGGTGTTGACGTCGACGGCGATGAGGGCTTCGGTTTCGTCGATGACGAGGTAGCCGCCGCAGGGGAGCCAGACCTGGCGCATGAAGGCTTCGTCGATTTGTTTCTGGATGCCGACTTTGTCGAAGATGGCCTGCTTCGAGGGAAGGTGGTGGATGCGGCGTTTGGCGCGGCGGGAGATCTTGCCGGCGACCTCGCGGATGTTCTCGGTGGTGGCGAGATCGTCGCAGATCACCTGGTGGACTTCGTCGGTGAGGAAGTCGCGTGCCGTGCGTTCGACGAGTCCGGGTTCCCGGAAGCAGGCGACGGGGGCGGGTTTGGCGTCGCGGCGGTCTTCGACTTGTTCCCATTGTTCAAGGAGCATGGCGAGATCGCGCACGAGGTGGCGACCGCGAATGCCGATGGCGGCGGTGCGCATGATGATGCCCATGCCGTCGGGGATTTGCAGTTTCTGGGTGATTTTCCGCAAGCGCTGGCGCTCTTTCGGGTCGTCGATTTTACGGGAAATCCCGCACTGGTCGGAGTAGGGGAGGAGGACGAGGTAGCGACCGGCGAGGGAGATGTTGGTGGTCACGCGCGGGCCTTTGTTGCCGATGGCTCCTTTGGAGACCTGGATCATGATCTCCGAGCCCACGGGGTAGATCGAGGGAATGTCCTTCGAGGTGATTTTCTTTTGCTTCTTACGCGGACGGCCTTCACGCTCGATCACTTCGAGTCCGCCGTCGAGGGCGGCGGGGATGGCGTCCCAGAAGTGGAGGAAGGCGTTTTTTTCGAGGCCGATGTCGACGAACATCGCTTTGAGGCCTTGTTCGATGTTTTTGACGCGACCTTTGAAGATGCCGCCGACGATGTTGTCGTCTCCTTCGCGTTCGACGTTGTATTCTTCGAGGATGCCGTCTTCGAGGAGGGCGACGCGGCGTTCGAGTTTCTCGGCGTTGATGATGATGGTGCGGCCGGTCATGGGATCGGGGGAGCCCATGCCGAGGGCTTGTTTGATTTTCGTGATCATTATACTAAAAAATTCAAGGGGTGTCGGTGCCGGGCTGGGCCGGCTCTCTGGGTTTAATCTTCCTGCGTCGTGCCGTCCGCATCGTCGGGGACGGGGGCGAAGGTGGGTTCTGGTTTTTGATGGGGTTTGACTTTGACCGGTTGTTGGTCGGTGAGAAGGTTTTGGTCGAGTTCGTCGCCGGTTTCGCCGACGTTGTCCTCGGCGAAGGGCAGGCTGTTTTCTTCGGGAAGATCGACTTCCTCGTAGGCGTCGAAATTTCCGGCGTAGAGGCCCATGGGGGCGAGGCGGGGGGCGATGTTGGCTTCCATCGCGAAGAGACCGCGCATGATGTAGTGGACGAGCGAGCCGGCCACTTTTCCGCCGCTGCGACCGTTGCGAACCATGACGACGACGGCGTAGCGTGGTTCGTCGTAGGGGGCGTAGGCGGCGGTCCAGGCGTTGTTTTTGTCGAGGTGGTCGGGTTGGCCGGTCTGGGCGGTGCCGGTTTTGGCGGCGACTTCGATATTGGGAAGGGAGGCGCGGCGAGCGGTGCCTCCGGGTTCGTTGGCGGCAAGCCACATCCCGTGCTGGATTTTTTTCAACTCACTGGCGCTCAGTCCATTTTGGAGAAGGTTCTCTTTGACGACGGGGATGTTTTCAATGAGGACGCGCTCCTCGAAGGGCCCGTTGGCGGGGTGGTAGGCGCGGCGGATGATGCGGGGCTGGTAATAGCGTCCGCCGTTGGCAATGGTGGCGGCGATGGAGCAAATTTGGAGCGGGGTGGCCATGGAGTCGGCCTGGCCGATGCCGACTTGGGCGAGGCCCGCGCGGGAAAGGGTTTCTCCGGGCTTGATTTCGCGACTCCAGGCGGTCGATCCGGGCACGATGCCGGGGGATTCGTTGGGCAGGCGGATGCCGCTTTTGCGTCCGAGACCGAGGAGGCCGAAGGTTTTGACGGTGTTCTGGGTGCCGACGCTGGTGGCGAGGTCCATGAAGTAGGGGTTGCAGGATTGCTGGATGGCGGATTCGAGGCCGAGGGTGCCGTGGCCGTGGGTTTTCCAGCAGCGGATCTTCACGGAGGGGCCGTAGGTGTTGTAGCCGATGCAGTTACAGTGGAATCCGGCTTTGCCGTGCATGCAGCCGGCGAGGGCGACGGGGAGCTTGAAGGTCGAGCCCGGGGTGAACTGGGCGATGGCGCGGTTGATGAAGGGATCGGCGCGGTTTTTGTTGTAGGCGTCCCAGCGCTCGGGCGTGATGCTGGGGATGAAGTCGTTGGGATCGTAGTTTGGCACGGAGGCCATGGCGAGGATTTCGCCGGTGTTCGGATCCATGATGACGACGGCTCCGCGACCGACTTTGCGCAGGGTTTTTTCGGCCAGAAGTTGGATGCGGGCGTCGATGGTGAGTTGGATGCGGGCCCCGATTTCGGGCGGTTGGTAATCGTCGAGCTTTTTAACGACGTTTTTTTCGTTCCGCACGATGACTTTTTTGCCCCGCCGTCCGGTGAGGAGTTCGTTCATCGTTTGTTCGACTCCGGCGATGCCGTAATCTTCGCCCATGTAGTGGATGCGGGGCTTGCGGAACTCTTCGGGGATGTTGTCTTTTTGCCATTCGGCGAGGTGGCCGAGAATGTGGCAGGCAAGGGTGCCGAAGGGGTATTTGCGGCGGGCGCGGACGTTCACCGAGACGCCGGGAAGGTGCGTGCTGTTCTCGGCGAGGGAGGCAAATTCATCGTAGCTGAGGTCGACGGGGTAGCGGAAAGGGACGAGGCCGCCGTGGGCGATGTAGTGGGCGCGGATGGCGGAGGAGAAGCGTTTTTCGCTCTGGAGGCCGTACTTGTTGAGGCGCGGCATGAGCCAGGTATCGACGATTTCGGCGATCTGGGTTTGCTTGCGTTTGACGGGATCGACGTAGTTTTCGTCGGTGGGGTCGGTGATGATTTCCGGGGCGGGCGTTTGCTCGTCATTTTCCTGTTTCCAGGCCTGGAAAATCTCTTCGAGGTTGAAGAGGATTTCGTAATTCCGGGTGTTGGTGGCGAGCGATTCACCGTGGCGGTCGATGATTTCCCCGCGGATACCCGGCTCGTAAATGGTGACGGTGTGGGTGGTGGGGATGTTGCCGATGTAGAGCTTCTGGTTGACGATCTGGAATTGGTAGAGGCGGTGGATGAGGAGGCCGCACCCGGCAATGATGAGGGCGGTGAGGATGTAGAGGCGAAAGCGGTATTTAGGTTCCATGGGGCGAGGAGGGTCGGTGGGTTAGAAGGCGCGGGCGCTGCGACGTTTTTTCATGGCATCGAAGCGGATGGTGTATTGACACATATCAGCGAGACGGAAAATGATCCAGAAAACAAGGGGGGAAAGCAGCATGGTGAGAAAGGCGGTGGCGGAGAGCTGGATGAGAATGCTCTTGGTGAGGAGGAGGTGGCCGCGGATGAAGCTGAGGATGCAGATCTCGACGAGCTGGTAGAGGAAGATGGCGATGCCGGCGAAGAGGGCGGAGACGTGCCATTTTCCCTGGCGGAAAACGGGTTGGATGCCTTGCATGAAGAAACCCATGAGGGCGAAGAGGATGATGGAGGCTCCGAAGCGGATGCTGTCGGCGGGTTGTTCGTAAATCGTGGGGTCGCCGGGGTTTTGGAGGATGGTTTGCTGGGCGTCCCAGAGGAAGCCGGCGAGGAAGGCCAGCAGGAGCATGGCGGGAGTGGGGAGGGAGACGGCGCAGCAGAGGAAGGTGAGGGCGAGGAGGAGGATGCGGGCGTTGTGCCAGACGGTGATGGCGGGGAGGAACTGCTGGAAGAGGCAGCTCAGGACGACGAGGAGGAGGAGGCAGAAGGTGAAGCGTAGCATGGCGGCGTCAATCCGTCCCACGGGTGATGACGAAGACTGTGGCCAGGGAGTTGAAGTCAACTACGGGATCAACAAGGGCTTCGCCATACTCCGGTCCGGAGTTGTAAGAGATGATTTTTCCGATGGGGATGTTGGGCGGGAAGAGTTTTCCGCGTCCGTCGGTATAGACCATCATCCCAGGGGTGAGGGCGGCGGTCTTGGAGAGGTAAAGCAGGCGCAAAACGGGTTTCTCGCCATAGCTCGTGAGTTTTCCGGTGATGATGCCTTTCTCGGGGGAGCCGCGCACCTGGGCGGAGACCTGGGAGGCTTCATCGGTGATGAGGAGAACGCTGGAAAAGCTGTCAACGGGGTTGTGGACCCGTCCGACGAGTCCCCCGTTGGCCGCCACGACGGGCTGGTCCATGCCGAGGTCGCCGTGCTCGGTGCCGCGGTCGATGGTGACGGTGCTGCTCCAGGTGAGTGGGCTGCGACGCACGATGCGGGAGGGGATGATGTCGAAGCGCGCCTGGCGGGCGAAGTTGACGGCGGTGCGCAACTCGTTGTTTTCCTGTTCGAGCTCGCGCACGCGGGAAGCAATGAGCTTGAAGCGGTCGCGCTCGCGGTGGGCGCGTTCGAGTTTTTTCTCGAGGTCTTTGGAGTGCTGGACTTCCTCGATGAAGGCGCGGGCGTGGGTTTCGGCCTGCGAGCCCGCTTTGAGGAAGGGGGAGATGGCGGTGTAGTAGGTTTTTTGGATTTGGCGGACGCTAGGCTGGCTCAGGGTGATGACCCAGACGAGTCCACCGATGAAGAGAAGGAGTGCGAGGAGGTTGATTGGCCTCATGAGAGCAGGGCCGGTCAGGCTTAGTTTTCAGAATTGGCAACACGTTTGAGAAAGGCGATTTCCTGCAGGACTTTTCCGGTGCCTTCGGCCACGGCACTGAGGGGATCCTCGGCGATGTGGACGGGGAGGCCGGTTTCGTCGCGCAGGCGCTTGTCGAGTCCGCGCAGCAGCGCCCCGCCACCGGCGAGGACCAAACCGCGGTCGACGAGGTCGGCGGCGAGCTCCGGCGGGCAGCGTTCGAGCGTGGTGCGCACGGCATCGACGATGGTGGAAAGGGGATCGTCCATGGCATCGCGGACTTCCTCGGAGGTGATGGTGACGGTTTTGGGCAGGCCGGAGACGAGGTCGCGGCCCTTGACTTCCATCGTGGTTTCCTTGGGCAGGGGGGCGGCGGAGCCAATGCGGATTTTGATGTCCTCGGCGGTGCGCTCACCGATCATGAGATTGTAGGCGCGCTTCATGTAGTGGACGGTGGCTTCGTCAAGCTCGTCGCCCGCGGTGCGGACGCTGCGGGCGTAAACGATGCCGGAAAGGGAGATGAGGGCGACCTCGGTCGTGCCGCCGCCGATGTCGACGATCATGTTGCCGGAGGCGTCCTGGACGGGGAGGCCGACCCCGATCGCGGCGGCCATCGGTTCCTCGATGAGATAAACTTCGCGTGCGCCGGCCTGTTCGGCGGATTCCCGCACCGCGCGGCGCTCCACGGCGGTGATGCCGGAGGGGATGGCGATGACGACCCGTGGGTTCGAGCGGCGCTTGTTGTTCACCTTGCGGATGAAGTGGCGCAGCATGGCTTCGGTGACCTCGAAGTCCGCGATGACGCCGTCTTTCAGCGGGCGGATGGCGACGATGTTGCCGGGGGTGCGCCCGAGCATGCGTTTGGCGTCGTCTCCCACGGCGAGGACTTCGTTCGTGGCGGAATTCACCGCGACGACGGAGGGCTCGCGGAGGACGATGCCGTGGTCCTTGACGTTGACGAGGGTGTTGGCGGTGCCGAGATCGATACCGATGTCGTTGGACATGAGGCCGAAAAATTTAGCGAACATTCTGGAATAGTGATATGGGGTTGATGTGGGTTCCGCTTTCGTGGGTGCAATGGGCTTGCCCCGAGGAAACGCTCAACGTCACCGGCTTCTTACGAGAAGGCTGGTTTTGAGCCATTTCCGAAAAGGATGGGCGACTATTAAGAATGCGCGGCCCGGGGTCAAGCGGCTTTCCTGTTCCACGGGTGAAAAATAGAGTGTTCCACGTTATTTCTCCGCCTCAGCCTTCATGCCGCCGCAGGAATTCCTCGGTAAAGGCGTGGTAGGCGAGGGATCCGTGGCCGTTGGGGTCGTGCTCGAAGATGGTGCGTCCGTAGCTGGGGGCCTCGCCGATGCGGATGGAGCGCGGAATGATGCTTTGATAGAGCTGCTCGGGGAAATATTTGCCGACCTCTTCCACGACGGAGCGCGAGAGGTTCGTGCGGCCGTCATACATCGTCATGAGAATGCCTTCGAGCGTGACGGATGGGTTGATGTCGCTGTCTTTGATGCGATCGATGAGGTGGACGATTTTGGCGAGTCCCTCCAGGCCGAACCACTCGCATTGCAAGGGGATGATGACCTCATCGGCGGCGGCGAGGGCGGAAGTCATGAGGATGCCGAGGGAGGGCGGGGTGTCGATGATGACGTAGTCGAAAGGGTGGGTCTCCCGCAGGCTGTGGAGAAGATCGCGGAGGCGGGCGAGGTAATTGGGCATCTGCGCGAGCTCGATTTCCACCCCGGCCAGATCCATGTCGGAAGGGATGAGGAAAAGATTTTCAATACGGGAGGGGGCGACTTTGCTCTGGATGGAGGCTTGGCCGATGAGCGGGTGGTAGAGGCAGGCTTCGCTGCTTGCTTCCGCGCCCAGTCCGCTGGTGGCGTTGGCCTGGGGGTCGAGGTCGAGGAGCAGCGTGCGACGGTGACGGGCGGCGAGGGCGGTCGAAAAGTTGATCGCCGTGGTGGTTTTTCCGACTCCTCCTTTTTGATTGGCAATGGCGACGATCTTCATGAATCGCCGCTAGAATGTCTGCTGAGGCGGGAAATGCAATGCGGATTTGCGCGAAGGCCGAATCGGGAATTGTCTCGGCGCCGAAAGCAGGCTATGTCGCCTGGCATGTCTGAGTTGAGTTGCCCGCTGTGCACGATGGATGAGGTTTTGACGGGGGAGGAGCGCTATGAATGCGTGACTTGCGGACACGAATGGCCGCGGGAGTCGGTCGCCGAGGAGCGGATCGTGACGGATGCCTACGGAAATGTGCTCGCAAACGGGGACGTCGTGCAGATGATCAAGGATTTGAAGCTCAAGGGCAGCTCGGCGGTCCTGAAAAGTGGGATGAAATCGAAGCCCATCCGCCTGGTGGACGGGGATCACGAGATCGATTGCCGGATGAACGGAATGGCGATCGCTCTCAAGGCGCAATTCGTGAAAAAAGTGCCGTCGTGAGCGAAAACGAGATCACTTGGGCGGATTTTCAGAAAGTCGACTTGCGCGTCGGCACGATCATCGCCGTCGATGAGTTCCCCGAGGCGCGCCGGCCAGCCTACAAGCTGCGGGTCGACTTCGGGCCGGAAATCGGAGTGCGCAAATCGAGCGCCCAAGTCACTGACCTCTACGAGCGTGAGGACTTGCTCGGGCGGCAGGTCATCGCGGTCGTCAATTTCCCTCCGAAGCAGATCGGGCCGATGATGTCGGAGTGCCTCGTGACCGGCTTCCACCGGGAGGACGGGGCGGTGGTGCTGGCGCAGCCGCAGGCGGAAGTGCCCAACGGCGCGCGCCTGATGTGAGTTGGATTTAGTCCAGATCCTTGATTTGCAAGGCGCTTTCGAGAAGTCCGAGGTAGGGTTTGACGCCTCCGGGTTGGTAGCCGGCTTGTTTGAAAACGCGTCCCTTCGGGGTCATGAAGAGGATGGTGGGGAAGCCCTGGATGCCGTATTTTTTGGCGAGCGCTTCATTTTTTTTCTGCAACTCGGGGCTGAGTGGCTTTTTCTTGGGGAAATCGACTTTGACGAGGACGAAATCCTGCGAGGCCTTGTCGGTGAATTCTTTTTTGGAAAAGACTTCACGCTGGAGGGCGATGCAGGGAGGGCACCAGTCGGAACCCGTGAATTCGACGAGCAGGGCCTTGTTTTCAGCGGCCGCTTTCTTCTTGGCCGCATCGAAATCAGCCATCCACTGTGCGCTGGCGAGCGGGGCGGCAAGCAGGAGGAGGGATAAGATCAGGAAAGTGTTACGAATGGGATTCATGTGTCTGTTGAGCGTCGTCGCGGGTGATTTTATTTCAAATTTCTGGGCAGGAAGGGATTTTTTTGGCTGGATGCGCTCATGTCAAGCGAGTTGATTGTAGCGAGTCGGAACCTCCATAAAATCGAGGAAATTCGGGAGATGCTGCCGGGTTGGCGGGTGCGCGGGGTGGAGGCGATTCCCGAGGCTCCGGAAGTCGAGGAGACGGGAGCGACTTTTCAGGAAAACGCGGCCTTGAAGGCTTTGGCTCTGTCCTCCTTGACGGAGGCGCTGGTTCTGGCGGACGATTCGGGTTTGGAGGTCGATGCCTTGGGCGGGGAGCCGGGAGTTCACTCGGCGCGCTATGCGGGGCGGCACGGGGATGATGCGGGAAATAACGCGAAGTTGCTGCGGGAACTGCGGGGCGTGCCGGGGGACGAGCGGCGGGCGCGCTTTCGCTGTGCCATCGTGCTGGCGCGGGGCGGAGTGGAGCTGGCGCGCTTTGACGGAGCGG
>JBNNED010000124.1:0-3072 GCA_050285825.1 Verrucomicrobiales bacterium
TCGCTCATCGCCACCCGCATGAGGACCGGCGACATGCTGGCCATTGCCGAAGCCGTTTCCAAGCGCACCCCCAACCTCTTCTCGCTCGAAATGTGGGGCGGAGCGACCTTTGACACCGCCATGCGCTTCCTCAAAGAAGACCCCTGGGAGCGCCTGCGCGAACTGCGCGAGCTCATCCCGAATATCTGTTTCCAAATGCTCTTCCGCGGCTCGAATGCCGTTGGCTACTCGAATTACCCCGATAAAGTCGTCGCGGGCTTCGTCCAACACGCCGCTGACTCCGGCATGGATATTTTCCGCATTTTCGACTCCCTGAACTACCTGCCCAACATGCAGGTGGCGATGGAGGCGGCTCGTGAGCACGGGAAAGCTGTTTGCGAAGCGGCCGTCTGCTACACGGGCGACATCACGAACCCCGACCGCGCGAAATACGACCTCAAATACTACGTCAACAAGGCCAAGGAGTTGGAAAAAATGGGGGCTCACATCCTCTGCATCAAGGACATGGCCGGTCTCTGCCACCCCGCTGCCGCCCGCAAGCTCATCAGCACCCTCAAGGAGGAAATCGGCTTGCCCATTCACTTCCACACCCACGACACCTCCGGCATCAACTCGTCTTCCATCCTCTCCGCTGCCGAAGCCGGAGTCGATATCGCCGACATGGCCATCGCTTCCATGTCCGGCTCGACGAGCCAGCCAAACCTCAACTCGGTCTGCGCGGCCTTGCGGGGCGACGAGCGTGATCCGGGGCTTGATCTCGAAACGCTGAACGACTTTTCCGACTACTGGGAGGAAATTCTCACCCACTACGAGCCCTTCAACTCCGCCCCACGCGCGGGCACGGCCGAAGTTTACCTCCATGAAATGCCCGGCGGCCAATACACCAACCTCAAGGAGCAGGCCAACGCCATGGGCCTCGGCCATCGCTGGCAGGAGATTGCCCACACCTACGCCGATGTCAACCAGCTCTTCGGCGACATCATCAAGGTCACGCCTTCTTCAAAAGTCGTGGGCGACATGACGATGCTCCTTGTCACCAAAGGTCTCCGCGCTGACGATCTCTTGTCCACAGACAAGCCACTCAACCTTGATTTTCCCGAATCCGTCATCGACATGCTCGCGGGCGGTCTCGGTCAGCCCGATGGCGGCTGGCCGAAGGACATCCAAAAACTCGTTCTCGGCAAACGTGTTCCCGTCACCGTGCGACCCGGAGAGCTCGCGGCTCCCATCGATCTCGATGAAACCCGCGCCGAACTCAGCCAGCAACTTGGCCGTGAAACGAACGACGACGACCTTTACTCCCACCTGATGTATCCCCAGGTCTTTGCCGACTTCCAAAAGAGCCTTGCCGACTACGATCGCCCCACCGTTCTCCCCACCCCGGCCTTTTTCTACGGCTTGCAGGCGGGCGAGGAAATCACCGTCGACATCGCCCCTGGCAAAACCCTCTTCATCAAACTGCTCTCCATCGGGGAAGCCGACGATGAAGGCCGCCGCACCCTCTTCTACGAACTCAACGGCATGCCGCGCGAAGCCACGGTCGTCGATCAAAGCCTCGGCAAAGAAGCCGCCAGCCAGGTCAAGGCCGATCCTTCCGACCCGCGCCAGGTCGCCAGCCCCCTCCCCGGCATGATTAACGAAGTGGCCGTGCAGCCCGGCGATCACGTCGAAGAAGGCGACAAACTCGTCGTCCTCGAAGCGATGAAAATGCTCACCACCGTGAGTGCTCCGCTCAGCGGCACGATCAAAGAAATCACCCTAAAAAAAGGTCAACAAGCGGACACCGGAGACCTCCTGCTCACCTTCAACTAAGGCTTTGGAATCCTTTCTCGACAGCATCGCGCGCCTCATGAGCGAGACTGGCAGGACATCATTGCGCTGAGCTGGGTGAACAAACTCAGCCTCGCCGCTCCCGGTTTTCGTGCTATCATCCTCAAGTATGGCGGAGAAGAAGCCCTTAAGCGCCTCCAGCGTGAAATCCCTGCTGGAGATTGAACTGCCCAGCGGAGAAGGTCCCCGGGAACATCCCGGGCGCTTTCTCGATCCCGCCGTGGTTGCCGCCCATTTCGCTCCCTTTTTAAAAAATATTCCCAGTGCGGAGGAACGCTGGGCGCGGAAAAACCACAGCGTCCCTTTCATCTGGCCGCCCGAGGCGCTGGACAGCGCTGGCGAGGGAAATTGACGATTGGCAAGCGCTCTTTGCCGCCCTATGCTCTCCGATTAGAAAGCTCCATGATTCTCGCCGACGCCTTCATCAACCCCGAAGTCATCTTCGTCCTCATCGCCCTGCTCGCCAGTGCGATCAAAGCCTATTTTGATCGCAAAGCCGGTCGAAACCAAGAGGAAGACGAGGACGGCGATGTTTACGATGAATACCGGGAGCTCATCCTCCAGCGTCAGCGCCAGGCGCGCGCGCCGGAAACTGCGGGAGTCGTCCCCCCTCCGCTGCCGCCAAAAGCGGAAAAAAGCCACCGCCCGCCACCGGTCCCGAGTGATGGTGACCGCGCGCCAGAGCTTTCTCCGCTGCAGAAGATGGCCGCCCGGGGGGTGGAAAAACCGCGTCTGAGCGCCCGCGAAAAGGAGGCTCTCGCCCGAGTTCAACAACAACGCGGCAGCGGCTCGAAACGACGCCGCGCGGCTTCTCCGACAGGTTCCGTCCGCGCGATGCTGAGCCACCCCGGAAGTGCCCGCAAAGCCGTCATTCTCAGTGAAATTCTCGGTCCGCCCAAAAGCCTTCACGAAAACTAATCATGATTTTTTCGCTCGGAAGTGACCATGCCGGATACCGGCTCAAGGAAGCGGTCAAAGCTCACCTCCTCGCGCTCGGACACGAGATCCTCGATTTTGGCACCGACAGTGAAGAGAGCTGCGATTATCCCGATTTCGTCCGTCCCGCAGCCGAAGCCGTAGCGGACGGACGGGCTGAACTCGGCCTCGTCTTCGGGGGCAGCGGCAACGGTGAGGCCATCGTCGCCAACAAGGTCAAAGGCGTCCGCTGTGGTCTCTGCTGGGATCTCTGGAGTGCCGAGATGACGAAAAAGCACAATCAAGCCAATGTCATCGCCCTCGGTG
>JBNNED010000125.1:0-5465 GCA_050285825.1 Verrucomicrobiales bacterium
TAGGTCATCGCCACCAGAGTCCACTCGCCCAGGGGCACCTTCGTCCCGCTCGAACTGTAGGTGATGCAATACTTGTGGCCTTCCGTCGGACCGCCGACGTTGGAAATGTGACCATGGATCTCGTCCTTCGTCGGCTGGCGCTCCATAATACGGGCGTCCGAGCGCGTCGAAGCGTTGATGAACAGGCAATATTGGCGTTTTTTCTCCGTCTCGTTCCAAACGCCGGCGACCTGCTGCCAGTAGCTCTCCGAGTGCCGCCGCACCCACGCTACGATCGTGAATTTCGCGTCTTTGCCATGGAAATCAATGGCCTTGAACTTCCCGTCTGGAATGCGGAAATACTGTCCGCCCTTGATCCGCGCCGCCCACTCGCCCTCGCGCCGACCCTCGACCCGCGCGATCGGGCCATTCGCTTCGATCAAGAGGTAATTCCTCGCCCCTGCCGACTCCCGGTGCGCGCCCGCTTCCTCCGAAAAATCCCAGTGACACACCAGCCCCGGCATCTTCGCCACCTCTCCCGCCGACAGCCCCGCTACAGTGAGGCCCCAAAGACCCATGATCCAAGCTTTCATCATCTTAGTCTCTATAAATTACCGCCGTCTCGCGAATCCCAAAATCATGGCCAGCCCACCCAAAAGAAGCGCGCTGCTGGGCTCTGGCACCAAGGTGTAAACGAGAACCGGACGATAGGCCTCCGTGCCCGCCTCGCCGGAATGGAATGATAAGTTATCCCCCGAATTATCGCCGTCGCGACGCAGAATGAAGAGCGCGGTCCCGTCTCCCGAACTGAGCTCGTTGTTGAGATAATCAACCAAGGCCACGCCCTCCAGAGTGACCGTCTGATTAATTGCGCCATTTGCGACGCTCTGGTTATCCACCAGGCTCGTAAACGCGCTCAAGCCGTTATTTGCCAAGTTATTATTCGGCGCGTTGTTCCAGGTCAGTGTCGTTTCATCAACAAGCGTGGAGAGATCGTTGGGAGCTACCAAGTCGATGCTCTTGGAGCTCGACCCGTCGTTCAGGCTGGTCGTCAGCTCCAGTCGCGCGGTGGCGATCACTCCTGAAATTCCACTCAAATCGAAGGACAAATAGGCCTTCCGCGTCGTGTCTCCCTCATTGGCATCTTTAACGATCAGGGTTGCGGTGTTGTTGTTCGCGTTTGGATTGCCCAACTGCACCCAGGCATCCTGATCCACCAGAATTGAAGCTGCTGACATGGTCCCCGTCAGCGCCACGAAGAGACTGAGGGAACGGGCGGTTGATCCTAAGAAAGTCATTTTCATTTCGTCTCCTACGATCCCGCTCATTCCTGTCTTACAAAAAAGCAAGCGCACTGGGCCCGAGCCAACAAGCCGCGCCCAGACACTTGGCCCTTCACTTCAGCTCTTTCACCGCCACGTTGGCGAATTCCAGCTTCGATCCGTGATGCTGCAGGGCGATGGGGCCCGACTCGGGAAGCCCCGGGAGTTGTGCTTTCTCGATGACGACGCGTCCGTTCAGCACGACGGTGAGTTCTTCACCTTTGATCGTGATGACAAAGCGGTTCCACTCGCCAATCGGCATGTCGGCAGTCGCTTTCGGCGTGACGCCCGCGCGCACCGCTTCCGGCTGCTTCTGATCCGTGCGGTAACCGTAAACCTCGCCGGACCCGACCGGCCAGTTCCACATATTGACCTGTCCTTTCGAGCTGCCGCGCAGGTAAATTCCGCTGTCGAGCTCCTCCACTTCGATTTGCTTCACCTTGCCGTCCGCCGTGAGGACCTTGGCGCCGGTCTCGCGGTCGATGTAAGGACGCAGGCGCGGCTCACCCGGCCCCGCCCAACGCCAGTCACAGACGATCTGGACGTCGCCGAATTCCTCCTTTGACCAGAGATTTTTCTCCTTGGCCTGACTGGCGCCGTCGTAGGCGATGATCCAGCCGTCCTTGGCGACCCAGTGGCCCTTGCTCTCCTCCGGCAATTTCCAATCGCTCAATTCCGCGCCGCCTAACAACGTGCGGAAGCCCATTTTGGCCAAACTCTCGTCCGCCTGTCCCGTCGGCTGATACCACGCCTCATCCTTCACCTCCACGCCCTCATCAATCGTGATATTGCGAAAATGCACAATGTCATTGTGTCCGAGAAAGGCGATGCGACCCTTGCGGCGCTTCACGCCCTTGTGCTCCGGGTGTTTTTCCTGCAGCTCGTCCAAATTGGCCTCTAGAATAACCGCTCCGTTCAGCTCAACCGTCACCTGAGGCCCCTGAACCGTCACTTTTTCGTGATTCCACTCGCCCACCGGCTTCAGATGACCCTTCTTCGCCGCCGCCAGAGTGTAGAGCCCGCCGTGGAACTGATAATCCTTCAGCCCCTTGTATTTTTCCGCCGAATTATCAATGATTTGAATCTCCATGCCCTCGCTCGCCCCATTTCCCTGACCCGGATAATGGATGCCCAGCCCGTTATTCGCTCCCGGCGTGAGCTTAAACTCGAACTCAAGAACGTAGTCGGTGAATTCCCGATCCGTCATCAGGTTTTTACACTCCGGCGTCGAGGAAATCACGCCGTCTTTCACGACATAACCCACATGCTCGGTCTGCCCCGCCGCGCCCCAACCGGAAAAGTCCTTCCCGTTGAAAAGCGCCACGCGTTCCGCGCTCAGCGCGCCCGTCCCGAGCCCCAGGGCCAGAGCCAACAGTTTCATCGTCATTGTCTTCATCATCTTAAAGTTATCTTGTGTCTTATGTCTTAAAATCTTAGGTCTCAAAGCTCCACCGTCTTCCCCGTGCGGAAACTTTGGTCCGCCGCCTCGACAATCCGCATCGAGTTCAGCGCGTCTTCCATGTGATCGTGTAAATCAACATCCTCCTGGATCGCCTTCAGGAAAAACTCCTGCTCACGGTGGCACAGGCCGTCATGGTCCGGCTCGTCACTCGTCTCGATCCAGTCGTCTGCCTTCACGAAATTCCCCTCCGCATCGAGTTCCGCGTGGTGCAGTCGCAAGGCCTCGGTCTTGGAATGGTCATCGACCGAGGAGGACGCCCCCTCCGAGGTCGCCTCCTTCGCCGAGATCGTGACGCAGCCCTTCGGCCCCACGACATCCTTCACGAAGAAGGCCGTCTCGCTCATCATCGGGCCCCAGCCCGCCTCATACCAACCCACCGAACCGTCCTCGAAGGTCACCTGCAGCTGGCCGTAATTGATCTTCCCTTCCGGCAGCTCATCCGTCAGCCGCGCCCCGATACCACTCACCCGCACCGGCTTGGAACGCGTCATCTGGCACATCACATCGACGTAATGCACGCCGCAATCGACCACCGGAGAAATCGACGACATCAGGTTCTTGTGCGTCTCCCAATTCGCGCCATACGACTGCTGGTTCAGGTTCATCCGCATCACCAGCGGCTTGCCCAGCGTGCGCGCCACGTCGATGAACTTCATCCAGCTCGGATGATGGCGTAAAATGTAACCAATGACCAACTTCCGTCCCGTCTCCCGCGCCTTCGCCACGATCCGCTCCGCCTCCGGCACCGTGACCGCCAGCGGCTTCTCGATAAAAACATCCGCCCCGGCCTCGAACGCCGCCTCCGCATAGGGCGCGTGCGTGTCCGGGTAAGTCGAAATCGAGACCGCGTCCGGCTGCGTGGCCTCCAGCGCTTCATAAAAATCGCCAAACTCCGCATAGCCGCCACCGAGCTCCGCATTCAGCTTCCCCCGGCTCTCCGGCGAGCGCGTGACAATGCCACAAATCTCAAAGCCCTCGATCCGATGATAGGCCAGGGCGTGGGACCGCCCCATATGACCCGCTCCCACACACAACACGCTGATTTTCTTACTCTCTGTCATCTTCTTAAAAGGCTCAAACTTCCAAAGTCCACTTCTCCCGCGCCGGCTGATCGATCAAGGCATTGGCCGCCTCGGAATCAAAACGCATCGTCTTCGGATCAAACTTCAGACTCGTATTCAGGCGGTGCGCGATCACCCCCATGTTGACCAAAGTCGCCGAATGAAAGCCATTGGCCTCGTTCAGGGCGAATTTCTTCCGCGTCCGCACCGCTTCGTGGAAGTCCGTGACCTGCTTCTCCGGATCCTCCAGACCCTCCACCTTCTTCGCCAAATCAGCGATGTCACTCTGGAAGCCCTTCATGATTTTTCCCTTCGACCCCTCGATGAAGGCCGCCTGCTTGTCCTTGTTCTCGCCGTCCAGAATGATCGTCGTCCCGTCGGCATAAGTCAGCTCAATCCGCCGCCAGGTTCCCACCGCGTCCTTGTCCTGGGGGTCCGCATCGATCTCCACGGAGACCGGAAACTCCTCGTCTTTCCCCAAAATCGACTGCACGGGATCGAGATAATGCTGCCCCATGTCTCCCAGACCACCGCCGTCGTAATCCCAATAACCGCGGAAGGTCGTGTGCGTCCGGTGCGGGTGGTAGGGCTTGTGCGGAGCCGGCCCGAGCCAGAAATCATAATCAAAATGTTTCGGCACCGGCATTTCTTTCAAATCCGTGCGCCCGACCCACTGGAACTTCCAGTTGAAGCCCGTCGCCGCATTCAAAGTCACCTTGAACGGCCCGTCCCCCAGCAAACCATGCCGCACCGCCTTGCGAATCGGCGCCACCGGCGTCCCCATGCCATAAAAAGAACTCTGGAAGCGGAACCAGGTATTCAGCCGGAAAATCCGCTCATACTTCTCCACCGCTTCCACCATTTTCAAGCCCTCGCCGATCGTCCGGCTCATCGGCTTCTCGCACCAAATATCCTTCCCCGCCTTCGCCGCCTCCACACTCATCAGCGCGTGCCAGTGCGGCGGCGTCGCCACGTGGATGATATCGACATCCTCCCGCGCCAGCACCTCGCGGAAATCATGATAGCCCTTGACCCCCTTCGCCTCACCGCCCGCCTGCCCCATGCGCTCCGCCAAATGCTTCGCATCGACATCACACAAGGCCAACAAACGCCCCGGCATCTTCAAATGACTCCGTGAAATCCCCCCACAACCCAGAATCGCCCGCGTCAGCTCCTCACTCGGCGGCGTCTGCCCGTTTTTTCCCAAAACCCGGCCCGGCACCACCTGCACCGTCGCCCAAGCCGCCATCCCCTTCAAGACCTCACGCCGGCCCATCCCTGTTTGCACTGGTTGCGAATTTTTCATATCAAGAGACTTTCTACGTTTTCGACGACACCCTTCTTACGCCTTCACTGCCCAAGCTCCGGCGTCTCGGCCAATTCATCGATGGTTTCTTCTACCGAGACCCTCATCTTTTCCCGGAACAAAAGCAGGAACAGGACGAGCACCACCAAGGAAAAACCAGCGGGGAACCACCAGAAATCCGGCCACAGACCCATCACCGTCTCCCCCTCGGCAAGACCCTCCCCGGGCTCAGCCACCTTGCTCGTAAACAAGGCAAAATTCACCTTCGCCCCGATCCACATCCCCAACCCCTGCGTCAGTACAACCAAAAACCCCTGAGCCTGACCCCGGATACC
>JBNNED010000126.1:0-4132 GCA_050285825.1 Verrucomicrobiales bacterium
GGATCAGCCGGTTTGCGATGTCGCGGAAGAGGAGGGGAGCCAGAACACGATCCGCGATCACATGGCCACGGAGGCGGACAAGCAGCGGGCCAGCGCCTTCGTGAGCATCATGCAAGGCTGCAACATGCGCTGCAGCTTCTGTATCGTGCCGGACACGCGGGGGAAAGAGCGGGGGCGACCGATTCCGCACATTGTCGAGGAGGTGCGCCGGCTCGTGGGCGAGGGGGTGAAGGAGGTGACGCTGCTCGGGCAAATCGTGAACCTTTACGGTCGGACGGAGTTCGAGAAAGTCGATGGCAAGTCGCCTTTTGTGCAGCTTTTGGAAGCGGTCCACGAGCTGGACGGCTTGGAGCGCATTCGTTTCACAAGCCCGCACCCGATCGGCTACCGCGATGACCTGGTGGAGGCCTTTACCTACTTGCCGAAGCTCTGCAGTCACATCCACTTCCCGATGCAGAGCGGTTCGGACCGAATTCTCAAGCGCATGCGCCGTCCATATAAAAACGAGAAATTCCTCGCGATTTGCGACAAGATGAAGGCCGCGCGGCCCGATCTGGCGATCACCACGGACATCATCGTGGGCTTTCCGGGCGAGACCGACGAGGACTTCCAGGAGACGGTGGATTGCGTGAAGCGCGTCGAGTTCGATAACAGCTTTGTCTTCCGCTATTCCAAGCGCAAGGACACGCCGGCGGCTGACATGGACGAGCAATTGCCCGAGCGGGTGAAGGAGGAGCGGAACCAGGCCCTCTTGCGGGTGCAGGAAGAGATCACGACGCGGAAGAACGGGGCGCTCATCGGCACGACCCAGCAAATTCTTTGCGAGGGACCGAGCAAGACGAACAAAGAGACGCTCAGTGGACGGACTTCCCAGAATAAAATCGTCATCGTGAGTGGGGATGAGGCGAAGCTGACGGGGCAGATCTTCGACACCAGGATCGTCGATTCCACCGGCTACACCCTTTACGGAGAAGTTTGCTGAATGAAGGGACTGGCCATTCTTCTCGCGGCAGTTGGGAGTCTTCTCGCTCTGTCTTCCTGCGGTTCCAGCGGGGGGAGCGTGGTCGGATCAAGTGGCGGGGGATGGTTTGCCAGTCGGCAAGAGACGGCCCAGTGGCTCATCGACTCCCCGCGGGTGCGTTTTCTCAACCGGCAGGTCAGCGGGCGTCGTGACGGGGCCTCGGCCATGGATAATATCAAGCAAGCGGCGGGCGGAAGTTCCTGCCGTTGTAGTTATTACGGACGCGCTCCCGGTGGACGGGTCGAGCTGGACGAGCACATGCTCACGGGGATGAAGAAGTTGGCGCTGGAAGGGTATTCGTTTCGCGTGACCTCCGTCGTGGGAGGCTCACACAGCCGGAACTCGAAGCACTATGCGGGCCTGGCTTTCGATGTCGATACCATCAATGGCGCACGCGTGAACTCCGGAAATCGCTACTATCGGCGCTTCATGCAGCGCGCGCGGGCTCTTGGCGCGACGGAGTTGAAAGGCCCGGGGGACAGAGGACATAGCACCCACGTCCACCTCGCCTGGCCCCGTCGCTGAAGGTGGAGTTTTAAGTTTTAGGTTTTAAGAGCGCACACAGTCCTGAAGGCGCTGGGGCAATTGAGAGAAGGGAGGTGGACGCCAAGCTCCAGTTTGGCAGAGGGTCCTGCACGATGCGACGCCAGGGCACAAAAAAAGCTCCGTGATGGAGCTTTTTCAAGAGGGTTTCCTGAGAGAGGAGAAAGGAGCTTACTCGGAGGCGGCGTTGTTGGCGCTTTGGCTTTCGGACTGGAATTTCCAGCGTGCTTTGTAGCGTTTTGGCGCGGTGCGAGCCTTGCGGATTTTGCGATCGGTGGTCGATTCGTGGGCGCGGCGACGGCGCATTTCTTCGAGAATGCCTTCGGTGTCGAGTTTGGTTTTCAAACGTTTGAGGGCACGGTCTACAGACTCTCCACTTTTAACGGCAACGCCACGGTCGGTTGGTAACATGATCGGTTCTTTCGGTTGATTCTTCGGGTTAAGGGAGGGCTTGTTAGCGGCGGCGGCGGGCTTTGTCAAGCGGCGAAGCGGATTTTTTTATTTTCCAAAGAGATCGTAGCCGCGGTGGTCGTGGATGGTGACTTCGGTGAACTCGCCGACGGGGAGGTCCATGGGGACGAAGATGCGGCCGTCGATGTCGGGGGCGTCCCACATGGAGCGGGCGATGCCTTCTTCTTCGACGAGGACGCGGAGGGTTTTGCCGACTTGGCCTTCATTGACTTTTTGGGCGACTTGGTCGATGGCGGAGCTGAGTTCGCGGTGGCGCTTTTTGATCGTCATGTGGTGGGTGTGGCCGTCCATTTTGTAGGCGCGGGTGCCTTCTTCCTTGGAGTATTGGAAGATGCCGCAGCGCTCGAATTGGAAGGTCTCGATGAATTCCAGAAGCTCGTCGTGATCGGCTTGGGTTTCGCCGGGGAAGCCGGTGATGAAGGTGGTGCGAATGGCGAGGTCGGGGATGCCCTGTCTCATGCGAGCCAGCAGGTCGCGGATGTAAGCGCCATCCGTCTTGCGGTTCATCTTGCCGAGCATGTGATCGGAGATGTGCTGGAGGGGGATGTCGACATAGCGGGCGACTTTTTCGCACTCCGCGATGGTCTCAATGAGCTCGTCAGACCAGTGCGCGGGGTGGGTGTAGAGAATGCGGATCCAGAAATCGCCCTCGATGGCGTTGAGCTCGCGCAGAAGGGAGGAAAGGGCTTCACCACGGGTGGAGTCGACGCCGGAGGTGGGTTTCGGGCGATTGCCGCGACCCGTCCAGCGGTCCATGCCGAAGTAGGTGGTGTCCTGGGAGATGAGGTTGATTTCCTTCACCCCCTGTTCGATGAGCGCGCGGGCTTCCTGGACGATGGAATCCTGGGTGCGGGAGCGGTGCTGGCCGCGGATTTTGGGGATGATGCAGAAGGCGCAGGTGTGGTTGCAGCCCTCGGCGATCTTGAGGTAGGCCATGTGCTGCGGGGTGAGGCGGAAACGCGGGGTGGTGTAGTCCGGGATATAGCGGGATTTGGCGGTGACGGTGTCGAGCGAGCCTTCCCCTTCGTTTTTGTGGAGGATTTGGCGGACGATGTCGGCCACCTTGGTGACTTGGTCGAGGCCGACGAAGGCATCGACTTCCGGCAGAAGCCCGGGGAGGTCTTTTTGAAAGCGTTGGGAGAGGCAGCCGGCGACAATGATTTTTTGTTTCTCGCGTGCGGGATCGTCGTGGCGGGCGTTGACGGCCTCGATAATGGTGGAGACGGACTCGTCCTTGGCGACGTCGATAAAGGAGCAGGTGTTGATGATGAGGGCGTCGGCGAGGGCGGGGTCCGGGATGAGGGTCATGCCTTCTTTTTGGAGGTGACCGAGCATGATTTCGGAGTCGATGAGGTTTTTGGCGCAGCCGAGAGAGATGAGTCCGATTTGGGTAGGCATGGTATCGTGGAGATGGTCGGGTGTGGGGTCTGCCTAGGATAAATCGGGGAAAAGGGGCAGAAAAAAATGCGCTGGAGTCGCCTCGGGCCGGTTTTTTGTGTAGCAGACCGCCGTTTTGGCTGGCGGAGGACTGCAGGCACTCCTCTTGCAAAATTTATAAAGGGGAGTGATGTCAGGATTGTTTTTGTGTATGATTGCGACATTTGGAGGGGTTGGCATCTTGATCGCTCCGTTGCTTGTGCGGGCCATTCCTGCTAACAAGAAAGGGTGAAGACGCTCAAAAATTTTTCTATCCAGAAGCTCGGCGCTGCGAGGCTCTGTGCCTCCCTTTCCGCGCTGGCGCTTGCGAACCTCCAGGCCGCAAACGTTAATTTGTTTGCTGGTGACGCATTCGGTAATGATTCCTTCGACGATGCTGGAGGTTGGGATAATGGGCTGGCTCCAGTGGCCGGAAATGATTATTTTACGAACGGGAATCTCCTGAGAACCCCCGATGGATCCGCCGCGAACCATACCTTCCAAGGGGATTCTCTGACGGTCACGGGAACGGGCTCTCTGACGGGGGCCACGACGGAGGCGCTGATGTGGAAGGGGAGCGGGACGACTTCCGTGATCACCATTGCGACCCTGAACGTGAATGGTGGGCAGATCCGGCATGCCCGTGCACTTGCCGACAGTGTTACTCTGGAAGGAAATCTC
>JBNNED010000127.1:0-2766 GCA_050285825.1 Verrucomicrobiales bacterium
CTCAGAGCCTCGACATCACCGAAGACACCGTGAAACGGCACGTCACCCACCTCATGGCCAAACTGCAAGTCCAGGACCGCACCCAGGCCGTCACCGAAGCCCTGCGCCGTGGCATCATCAACATTTAATCCATGGGACGTAGGCGTCCCGCCACCGCACAAATACACATCTTTTGAACATCACACGAAAGTGGGAATCGCCCCCACCACTTCCGCCCACTTGTTTTCCCGCTCCTCATTGGGCATAGTGAGAGCGTGAAATTCCCAAGCCGCACCCTTTTTCTCAGCGCGAGTCTCCTCCTCGGTAGCATGTTCTGTGCCGCCGATGAAGAAAAACCCGCCCCGCAGAACGACCTCAAAGTCCTTCCGGATGTCACCCCCGTGCTCTCGCTCGATTTCGAGGCCGCGCCCATCGGCAGCCTGCAAGGCGGGGCGAAAGTGGACAAGCTCAACCTGAAGCACCCCGAATACCCGGATTTCCCCGAAAACAACCGCTCTCTCAACCTGCCCGGCACGAACGACGCCCTGAAGATCACCGACTCCGATCTCGGCGAGGACAAACTCCGCTTTAAAAACGGCGAGACCATCACCATCGAAGCCTGGGTCCGCCTCGACAGCATCCAGAACGGCTCTTACACCTATCTCATCGGCAAAGGCCGGAACAACAACCCGAAATTCACTCAGGGAAACCAGAACTGGGCGCTGCGACTCCAAGGCCACAACGGCATGGCTCGCCCGACTTTCCTCTTCCGCAGTGCGGGCAAAAACCCCGACTGGCACCGCTGGGTCAGCACAGAGGGCTTTCTCGATGACGGCGGCTGGCACCACGTCGCCGTCACTTACACCTTTGGCAAACCCGACAGCATCCACGCCTTCGTGGACGGAGCCAAACTGGAAAAAGGCGAGTGGGACATGGGCGGAAAAACGACTGACGAACCCGTCAACGACGCAGACTTCATCATGGTCGGCACCGGTAATGGCGGCGGCGGAGGCAACACCCTGCGGGGCGCTCTCGACGAAGTGAAAGTTTACCGCTCGGCCGTCCCCGACCCCATCCTCGCCTCCCGCTACGCCCACGTCCCCCCACCCTCGCCCATCGATCCGGACAAAGTTCCCGCCGGGAAAGTTCTCGTCGAGCTCTGTGACCGTGGCGTGCCCGCCGCCAACGCCTGGCCCCGCCGGGCACCCGTCGCCAGCGAGAGCTACCTCGCCGAACACTTCGCCTTCCCCCACATTCCGCACAAATACATCGACACCGGCATCCGCGCCGACCGCCACATTCCCTATATCCTGCGCGCGTCCTCGAAAATCACCCTCCCCGCCGGCAAACACCGCTTTCTTCTCCGCGGACGGAACTCCGCCCGCCTGACCATCGACGGGAAAAAACTCATCCAAACCGCCTTCATCCCCGGTGACCGCGGTGGCCAGGGGCTCGTCTCCCACCAGGACAATTTCCTCGACCTCGGCGACCCCGATTTCCGTTTCGTGCCTACCGGCAACACCGAAGGCTGGTGTGAATTCGAGACCAAAGGTGGCGAGCACTTCATCATCATGGATCTCATCGTCGGCGGTAAAACCACCCGCCCCGAGCCGGGCGAAGGCACCCTCGCCATCTCTCTCGAAGGCACACAGACCTGGCAGGTCCTCAGTCCGACCGACGAGAAAGTGGCCTACACCGACGAGGCTTTCCCCAAATTCGCGGAAAAACTTGAAGCCCGGGTCGACAAAATGAACGCCGAGCGCCGCGCCGCCGCCCTCGCCGAGCATGACGACTACTGGAACAAGCGCCGCGAGATCGCCAAAGACTACCTGGCCAAGAGCGAGGACATCCCCGTTCCCGCTCCCAGCCAAGACTACCCCGCTCACAACGCCATCGACCACTTCCTCAACGCCCGCATCGTCAAAGTCAGCGAGCAGCAGAAAAACATCAAAAAAGACGGCGTTCACTTCTACGACGAAGTCTATCCCATCCTGAAAGAAAAGTGCTTCAGCTGCCACCAGGGGGAAAAAGCGAAAGGCGACCTCCGTCTGGACACGCTCGCCGCCGCCATCGAGGGCGGAGAGTTCGACGGCCCCGCCATTGAGCCGGGCGACGCCGAACACAGCGCCCTCATCGACCGCATCCGCGAGGACGACCCCGAAGCCGTGATGCCCCCGAAAGGCGACCCGCTCAGCAAAGAACCACAGGACACCATCGCCCGCTGGATCAACGAAGGCGCGGTCTGGCCGGAAGTCGATGCCGACTACATCCACCTCACGGAACTCAGCGACGATCTCACCTTCCTACGCCGCGTTTACCTCGACACCGTCGGCGTGCCACCCACCCTCGACGAAATTCGCTCCTTCACCGAAAACACGGCCAAGGACAAGCGCGCCCAGGTTATCGACCAACTGCTCGAAGACCCCCGTTGGGCGGACAACTGGATGGGCTACTGGCAGGATCTCCTCGCCGAGAACCCCAACATCCTCAACCCCACCCTCAATAACACCGGCCCCTTTCGCTGGTGGATCCACGAGGCTCTTCTCGATGACAAACCGATGGATCTCTTCGCCACCGAGCTCCTCCGCATGCGCGGTTCCGAGCGCTTCGGCGGCCCCGCCGGCTTTGCCACTGCCACCCAGAACGACGTCCCGATGGCCGCCAAAGGCATGATCGTCAGTGCCGCCTTCCTCGGCGTCGAGATGAAATGCGCCCGCTGCCACGATTCCCCCACCCGTTCCAGCCTCCAGAAAGACCTCTTCGCGCTCGGTGCCATGATGCAACGCC
>JBNNED010000128.1:0-15296 GCA_050285825.1 Verrucomicrobiales bacterium
ATGCAGCGCTTGCAAAGCCGCCGCCTGCGCTAGGGCATTACTGTTGAAGGGCTGGCGCGCCCGGTTCAGCAGACCCGCAACCTCCCGCGAGGCCAGTCCGTAACCCACCCGCAGCGCCGCGAGCCCGTGCGCCTTGGAAAAGGTGCGCATGACACAGACATTGCGACCCTCGCGCACGTATTTCACGGTGTCCGGCTTTTCTTCGAGAAATTCGTAATAGGCTTCATCAAAAACAGCCACGACGTGCTCGGGAAGTCGCTCCATGAAGCGGTCGATTTCCGCCTGCCCGACCAAGGTGCCGGTGGGATTATTCGGATTGGCAATGAAAACGAGACGCGTCTCATCCGTGATGGCATCGGCCATTGCTTCGAGATCGTGGACAAAGCCCGGATCGGGCACCTCAACGTATTTCGCCCCGAACAGGGTCGCCATCAACTTGTAGACGACGAAGGCGTGCTCGGCTGCGATCAGGCTCGTTCCCGGATTCAAAAAACTATGACAGAGCAGCTCGATGATCTCGTTCGAGCCATTGCCCAGCACGACATTCTCAAAGCCCACCCCGTATTTCTCCGCCAGGGCCGTGCGCAGCTGATAACCACCGCCATCGGGATAAATGTGAGCCTCCCGCGCCGCTTCCGCGAGCGCTTCCCGCGCCAGCGGCGACGGTCCGAAGGGGTTTTCGTTACTCGCCAGCTTGACAATCTCTTCCGGCTTCAGCCCCAGCTCCCGCGCCGTCTCCGAAATCGGCTTCCCCGGCTCATAAGCCACCAAATCACAAACCCACTGATTCGCAAATCCCTGTATCGACATGCCCGCAGCTTGCCCACCGCCCCCCCTCCCCGCAAGACCAGACTCTCAGCTCATGGAAAAAATAAGCACGGAACGCCAAGCTCCAGCTTGGCCACCGCCATCCAGTGCAGACGAAACGCCCCTGGGTGTAATCCGCCAGACTTCCGTATGGCCCGTTTTCCCTTTTCCGCAGAAAATTTCACTCGCCTCAGCTCTTCCACTCATCGAAGCTGCGCCTGCACCCTCCATGAAAAAACGGCTTTTTCTTCTCGGCGTCCTACCCTTGCTCGCGCTTCTCTTCCTCACCGTTCGCTCCCACCGCCCTCTCCGTCCCATGACCAGTCCCGTCGGCACCATCCTCGCCAGCCACCGCGGCGTGCCCGCCTATCAAAACGGCCTCATCATCGCCACCAGCCACGGCAAACACTACGCCCCCAAGGGCTACTACTACGGCCAGAAATGGCAGTGCGTCGAGTTCGTCAAACGTTATTACTACGACGCCCTCCAGCATGAAATGCCCAATGTCTGGGGCCACGCGCGTGATTTTTTCGACCCCGAAATCCCACACGGACAGCGCAACCCCGCCCGCGATCTGCTCCAATTCCACAACGGGCACGACGAGGCGCCCGCTCCCGATGACCTCCTCGTCTTTCGAGACGGAAACTTCGGCCACGTCGCCATCATCACCGAAGTCGGCACCGAGCACATCGAGGTCATCCAACAGAACATCCCCGGCCACCCGACCCAGACCCACCCCTACCAGCTCCGCGCGGGTCGACACGAAATCGGCACGCCTCGGCACCGCCCCACCGGTTGGTTACGACTCGCCAAGCCCTTGAAAGTCCGGCAAGAGTGAAACCGGAACTTCAACTTCCCGAAGAATCAGCGATATTGCCATTTTCATTCCTGCCGCAGCCGCTAGAATTCAGAAATCAAGACCGTATCCGCGCAAAAGTTTGTCATCGCCCTCAGCATCTTCATCATGGGTGGCTGTGGCCTGGCCTACGAGTATACTTTTTCCAAGATCGCGGCCGATCTTTTAGGAAATTCGGCTCGCCAGTGGGCGCTCGTCATTTGCATCATGCTTTTTTGCATGGGCTTGGGAGCGGAGATTCAGCGGCATATTCCCGGACGAAAAATCCTTGGATCTCTACTCGCCTCACAAATTCTCTTGGCGCTGCTCGGCGGCTTTGGTCCTTTTTTCCTCCTCTCCGCCTTTGCCTGGTTCCCCTTCAATTTTGGCCTCGTGCAATATGGGCTCATCAGCCTCATCGGCATCCTCATCGGTTTTGAAATCCCTCTCATCACCCGACTGAACGAGGATTACAGCGCGAACATCGAGAGCAATCTCGCCTCGGTGCTGAAATTTGACTACATTGGAGCCCTCGTCGGCGGGTTGGTGTGGACCTTTCTTTTGCCACGCTTTTTCAACATTCACGAGAGCGCCTACATCCTCGCTTTCGCCACCTTGGCGGCGGCTTTTCTCTGCTGGCTCATTTTGGCCAAAAGACGCCACCCAGCGGGAGTCATCTCGCTATTTGCAGCCACAGCGGCCCTCGCATTTGGTTATCAGCACTCGCGCCAGTGGGCGCTGCACGCTGAGCAGGCGCTTTTTAGGGATCGCATCATTCACACTGCGACCACGCCCTACCAGCATATCGTTTTGACGCAGAGTCAGGCGGGCAACTTGCGCTGTTACATCAATGGACACATCCAGTTTTCCTCTACGGACGAGGCGATTTACCACGAGAATCTCGTTCACCCTGCGATGCAAGTGGCCCCGCGCAAAAATCGCGTCCTTGTGCTCGGTGGCGGCGATGGTCTGGCTCTGCGGGAAATATTAAAATACCCCGAGGTGGCGGAAATCGTCTTGGTCGATCTCGATCCGGAAATGACACGTCTTGCCAGCGAGCATCCGCTTCTCAGCGAACTCAACGCTGGGAGCCTGAGCGCGCCCCGTGTGCGGGTTTTGGAGAACGAAGCTCACTTGCCGAGCGAGTCCGCGCCGTTGCCGTTGCCGAATCAGCGGCGCCCCGACCTTCCGTTGCGCGAGGGGCCAACGTTGCGCATCCTCAATCTCGACGCCACGCGTTACGCCCAGCAGGCCGATGGACTTTTTGATCTCATTTTTCTCGATTTCCCCGACCCTTCCTCTCCTGGTTTGGCCAAGCTTTACGCCCGGCCCTTTTACCAAGCGCTGCGGGAAAAGCTCAGCCCCGAGGGTCTGCTCGTGCAGCAGTCGGCCTCGCCCGACCGGACGAAAGAAGCCTTTTTGTGCATTGGTCGCACGCTGGAGGCGGCGGGTTTTGCGGCGCTACCTTACCACGATCACGTCCCGTCTTTTGGCGAGTGGGGCTGGTGGATTGCGACGCCTCGCAGCAGCTACAGCCAGGCCCAACTTCGCCAAAGGATTCTCGACATTTCCTCCCTGCCCGATCAGCTTAGCTATCTCACCCCCGCCCTCATCCATGGCAGCCTCCATTTTGGCAAAAACCAACTGCAAACCCAGGCCGATGACATCACGACTCTTTCCCAACCCGCCGTCCTCCAGCACTACTTGCGAGGCTGGCAAGATTAAGCCCGATCCGCCCACCATGAACGCATCCATCCTCCTCACTCTCAGTGCCGTTTTTCTCAGCCTCTTTCTGAGCGGCTGCAAATCCCGCGAGACCTACGTCACGACCATCGTGCGCACGGCGGCGGAAGGGCTTGACCTGCAAGCCGTCACTGATCTCGCCACGCGCGTTTCTTCGGCGGAAGCCTTTGAAAAGGAGCTCAACAAGCCTGGAAACACCATTAACAATCTCGATCTCAACGAAGACGACAAGACGGATTACATCAAGATCACCGAGATCAACGAGGGCGAGCAGAAAGGATTTTCGCTCACCACCCACGTCGGCGGGGAAAAAGACCAAGAGCAAGAGCTCGCGGTGATCCAATTTGAGAAAAACAAGGACGGCCAGGGCACCATCCAGACGACGGGCAACGAGCAAATTTACGGCCACAATCACTACTATCACCACCGAACTTCCTTTGGCGACGTCCTTCTCTGGAGTTACCTCCTCAGCTCGCACCGCCCCTACCACTCGCCCTACGGCTACCGTGGCGCTTATCCCTCTGCTTATCAGGCCAGTAGCACGCGCTCACATTCCAATTATCAAGGCCTGCACCAGAACAAACCATACAAGCAAAGCATTCAAAAAACGAGCGCTCCCGTGGTTTCCAAGCCGATCAAGTCACCCAATTTTAACAAAAGTGCGAGTAAGATCAAAGCGCCTCTGAGCCAGCCCACCACGAGCCAGCGCAGTTTCCAGAAAGCGAATCCCTCGAAGAGCTTGCCGCGCCGGAGCGCCTTTGGTTCCTCCAGCTCACGCTTTGGCTCCTCCAGCTCACGCAGTCGCAGCTCCTTTGGTGGCGGCAAATAAAAAAATCAGCACCCTCAACCCCGCACATCCATGTTTGAAAACGCCACCTCCCTCGCGCCGCTCGCCGATTTAGCCGACTGGCGCGTTGTCCTTTACCTCGTCGTCGTCGCCCTCTTTCTCTGGCTCGCCAAGCAGGCCAACCAAGCGCTCGCTGGCTTCAAGCTCGACGAGCAGCTCACGGAAAAAGATAACAAAGCCGTTGCGACCTCGTTTGCCGGTTTTCTTCTCGCCCAGTGCCTCATCCTGCACGGCGTCCTCACCAGCCCGAGCGCGGCCAGCACCTGGAGCCAGGATCTCGGCGCCACTGCCCTCTGGTCACTAATTGGCGGCGCTCTTCTACTCCTGGCCCGTGTCATCAACGACAAAATCATCTTCCCTTCGTTTTGTAACAAAAAGGAATTGGTGCAAGATCGCAACGTCGGCCTGGGCGCCGCGCAAGCTGGCTCCTACCTCGCCACCGCCTTCATCATCCGGGCCGTCGTCTCCGATCCCACCAGCGCGCCTCTCGGCCAAGAAATCGCCCTGAGCGCCATCTGGTTTCTCATCACCCAAGGGCTTTTCATCCTTTTCAGCCGTCTTTACCAAAGGCTCACCAGCTTCGATCTCCACGCCGAGTTGGAAAAAGACAACCCCGCCGCTGGCGTCGCTTTTGCCGGTTCCCTCAGCGCCTACGGCCTCCTCCTCGCCTTTTTCATCCAGCGCTACGATAGCCTCCTCGCTTTGGTTGTTTGGGCTGCCATCGCCGCGGCCCTCCTCTGCCTGATCCGCCTCGTCATTGATAAACTTCTCCTGCCCGGCAGCCGGCTCGACGACGAAGTCGCCCGCGATGCCAACTGGGGAGCGGCCCTCATCGAAGTCGCCACCACCATCGGCACCGCCCTCCTCATTTCCGGATCCTTTGCCTGAGCCCTGTTTTAACACCTTAGAAAATGTCGCACACCCGCCGCTACCACCTCTCTGAAGACGACAAGCGCCAATTCGCAGCCACTTTTCTCATCGATCACATGGAGCGAGAAAAGCGGCATTACGACGTCCTTCTCGACGGAGGAGACAGCGATCTCAGCCCCATTCTCCAGTGGCTCCTCATGAAAGGCCATATCGAGATCAACGACGAGCACCACTATGCCCTCACCCAGTCCGGACATGACAAAGCTCAGCAATTCGCTCTCCGCTACCAAGCGCTCCTGACTTACTTTGACCTTTTCGGCTACGTCGACCTCGAGAGCGGCGATTTCGCTTTTGAAAAAGTCAGTGATTTCGAGCGCGACAGCGCCTGGCAGCAATTTCTCGCCGACCCTCGCTGGTTTGACCTCCGGCTCCCCCTCATCGAACATCTCGGGGGCAATCCGATTGAACTCGTTTTTTGCCAATTTGTGCGCGAAAAACGCATTTCTACCGCCAACGACCACTGGCAGCTCGAGCTCGTCCACGGCTCGCTCTGGGGCGACATCCTCGATATTTGTGAAAACGCTATCACCCCCGAGCAACTCACTTTTGAGGAAGATGACGGCCACCAAGTGAGCGGCGAAGCCATCCTCGACGACGTCGCCGAGCAAGGTTTCCTCCTCCTGCGCGAGCTTCACCCCGCCGACCCCGCCATCCACAGCAACCTGCAAGCTTGGCATCCCCGCCACGGCTACCGTAACGACGACCTTCCCCCGCCCATGCCCGGTTTCGAAAAACCCATCTGGCAACAGCCATGGACCCTCTGAGCGATGTTTTTTAACCTCATCAAGCAACTCCTACGCGAGACCAATGCCACCCTGCCCGGGCGGCTCAGCCTAGCCCTCCTTGGCGCACTTGTCCTGAATCTCCTTTTCGGCCTTGCCTTCTACCTCGCCGAGCGTGACCTTCAGGAACTCTCCTTCACCGACTCCGTCTGGTGGGCCATGGTCACCATGACCACCGTCGGCTATGGCGACTTCTACCCGCAGAGTTTTACTGGGCGTTTTTTCATCGCCTACCCCTGCTTTCTCCTGGGCATCGGCCTCATTGGCTACCTCCTCGGCGTCGTCGCCGAAAGCCTCATCAGTTTCACCAACCGCAAGCGCAAAGGCCACCTCAAATGCCATATGAAAAACCACATCATCATCTGCCACTACCCGAGCGAAACGAAAATCCTTCACATCGTCCAAGAACTGCGCGCCGTCCCCAGCCAAGCGGAAACGCCCATCGTGGTCGTCACCGAAAAGCTTGAAGAAGCCCCCCCTTCCTTCACTAAACACAAAATCCGTTTCGTCCAGGGCGACCCCAGCGACGACCGTATCTTGGAAAAGGCCGCCATCGGCCAAGCCCAAGGCGTCCTCATCCTCGCCCAAGACCCCACCAACCCCGCCAGCGATGCCCGCACCTTTGCCGTCGGCACCATCATCGAACACCTCGAACGCGAATACGAACGCCCCATCAAAACCATCACCGAAATGGTCAGCGCCCGCTCCACACGCATGACCAAACACTCGAGTATCGACGGCTCCATCGTCGCCGAAGGCATCTCCGACCGCGTCATGGTGCAAGAATTCCTCCACCCAGGTATCCACCAAACATACCAAGAACTTCTCTCCAACACCCACGGCAGCCAGCTTTACCTCGCCGACACCAAACTCGAAGGAAGAAAGCTGCAAGATATCCAGCTCGCCGCCCTCCGCGACCCCGCCTGCCTGCAAATCATCGGCCTCAAACGAAACGACAAGCAGTTTCTCAACCTCCCTGCCGATACCCAAATCCAAGCTGGCGACCAACTCATCGTCCTTACTAGCAGCCAGCAAACCTACTACGATTTTGAACGCCAATTCCTCGCCTCCAACTGAGCAGGTCGCCCCCGCCCTCCACAGCCCGCACGACCCCCGAGGCCACCACCTCCTGCTCGAATTTTCCCACTGCCGGCCCGAGCTCCTCACCGAGCTAGAGCCCCTCAAACACGCCCTCGAAGATGCCGCTCGCCGCGCAGGCGCCACCGTCATCGACACCCTCCTGCACCGTTTTTCCCCCCAAGGCCTCAGTGGCATCGTCATCATCGCGGAAAGCCACCTCGCCGTCCACACCTGGCCCCAGCACCAATATGCCGCTATCGACATCTTTACCTGTGGGCACCCCGACATCGCCACCCGGATTCACCAAAACCTCCTCGCCGCCTTCCAACCCCGCTACCACCAGCAGCAAAACCTCACCCGCCAACCTCCTCCGAACACGGAAGCCAGGACTGATTAGGCCGGAACTCTGCCCTCCCCCACTCGCCCCCCAGCCTTAACCAAGATTCGGCAGTGACTTGCTCGCGTCACCGAATTGATCGACTTTCGCTCCGACCCTTTCGAGCATGCCGTGGTAGAGGCCGCAGAGCGGAGTCCCTTTGTCGTGGGCGAGGTGCCGACCCGTTTTGAGCGTGCCGCCGCCTTTTCCGGCCAAAACGACGGGCACATCGTGCGGGCTGTGGGCGTTGCCATCGCGGATGCCGGAGCCGAAGAGGACCATCGAGTTGTCGAGCACGGAGCCCTCCCCCTCTTTCATGCTCTTCATTTTTTCAAGCAGGTAAGCGTATTGCGCGGCGTGCCAGCGATTGATTTTCTCGTATTCGTCGAGCTGGCCTTCGTTGTTTTTGTGGTGGGAAATCTCGTGATGCGAGCCCCCGACACCCTCCAGGAAGGAGAAATTCCGGTTACTCACGGCATTGCCGAACATGAAAGTGCTCACCCGCGTCGAGTCGGACCAGAAAGCCAGCGCGATGAGATCGAGCATCAGGCGCACGTGCTCGGTGTGATCGAGACGCGGGCGGGAGTGGAGCTCTTCCTCGCGCGATGCCTTGCCGAGGGCTTGCGAGATTTTTTTGTCGAGCGCGTCCATGTGCGTGAGGAGCTCGGGCGGGAGGTTTTCCCCGCCGCCGAGTTGCTGGGCTTCGTTCTCAATGCGGCGTTCGACTTCGCGCACGCTTTCGAGATATTCGTCGAGCTTTTGCTGGTCGGCCTGCCCGAGTTTGCGCTGGAGCGCCTGGGCGTCGTTCAAGACGAGATCGAGAATCGAGCGATTGTCGGCCGCTTGTTTTTCCCCCGATTTCGAGCGCGAGCGGAAGAGGCGGTCGAAAGCGACGCGCGGGTTGATCTCGCAAGGCAGAGGAACGGTCGGGGTTTTCCAGGCGATGTGCGAGGCGTAGAGGCGGGTGTAATTGACGTTGGTGTCGACGCCCGAGGCGGTGGCTTCCGTGCCGAGCTCCATCGAGGGTAACTTGGTCGTTTGCCCGATTTTGGAGGCCGCCAGTTGGTCCATGGAAATGCCGTTGGCGTTGATGTCGGCCCCGGTCGTCTTGGTGATCGTCGTGCCGGTGAGCCAGCCGGAAGTTTTGACGTAATGGCCGTCGCCCGTGAAGGAAGCCTTGTTCGAGAGGCCGCTGAGAACGAGCAATTCATCCTTGAGCGCCTCCAGCGGACTGAGAATGGGCGAGAGCTCGTCGAGTCCGCGTCCCTGCGGCGTCCAGCGGTCGGATCGCACGCCATTGGGGAAGAAGAGACAGGCCATGCGCACCGGCGACCGCCCTTTCTCAGCCGCGAGCAGGGGATTCATGGCCTCGAAGAGAGGCAAAGCGAGAGAGGCCCCCACGCCTCGGAGAAATGTGCGACGCGGGATTTGCCAGTTCTTGGTTTGGATGTGGGCCATGATGATTTAACGGTGGGAACTACGGTTTTGGAAGGGATCGGAATTGACGATGGCGAGGATGAGGCTGTGACTAGAATAGTTGTTTTTCGCCATTTCCGCAACGAGATCATTCAGGACGGCCTCGTCGTAATAATACAGAGCCCGCCCCAGCGAGTAAGCCAACATTTTGCGCGCCACGTTTTTGGCGAATTTGTCCTTGGCCTGCATGAGGAGCGACTTGAGCTCCAAGGGGGTGGAAAATTGAATATCACCGGGAAGAACCGCCTGCGAGTCGATTTTCTGGCCGTTGATGCCGTGGGTGCGCCACTGGCCGATGGCGTCGAAATTCTCCAAGCCGAAGCCGATGGGGTCGATCTTGGCGTGGCAACTCGCGCAGCCTTTTTTATCGCGGTGAATCTCCAGCTGACGCCGGAAACTGAGACCTTCCGATGAACGGTCGTCTTCCGGCAAGACCCCCGCGTCGGGCGGCGGGGGCGGCGGAGTCTCGCCCAAAAGCGCTTCCAGCACCCACTTCCCGCGCTTGACCGGACTGGTGCGCAGCGGCAGCGAGGTCGCCGTCAGGACGCTGCCCATGCCGATGACGCCGCCCCGCTGGCGATCGGCGATGTTCGTTTTTTGCAGCTCGTCGCCCGGGACCGGCGGCAGTCCGTAGTGCTGCGCGAGTTCGGCATTCAAAAAAGCGTAATCGGAATCGATGAGTTCCGTGAGCGGGCGATTCTGCTGGAAAATGTGGTTCAGGTAAGCCGTCGATTCCCGCCACATCGAAGCGCGCAGGCTGCGGGTGAACTGCGGAAAACGCTCCTGGTCGGGCTCGACGCGGTCGATCAGGTCGTCGTACCCAAGCCATTGCCCTCCAAAGTGCCGCCCCAGACTCTCCGCCTTCGGGTCCGCCAACATGCGCAGCACCTGAGCTTTCATGACCTCCGGCTCGCGTAATTTCCCCTGATCCGCCAGTTGGAAAAGCTCCCGGTCCGGCATCGAGGCCCACAGAAAATAAGAGAGTCGCGTGGCGAGCTCGAACTGATCCAGCGGCCACTCCTCCTTGCCCTCCTCGTCGTGCTGGATGCGATAAAGAAACTTCGGGTTCACCAAAATCGCCAGCAAAGGCAGACGCATCGCTTCTTCATAACTCCGGCCTTCCGCCAGCGCCTTTTGGAACAAAGCGACCAGCGGCGCGATGTCCGTGGCAGGGTCGGGTCGGCGCCGATAGGCCAGGCTCACGTGATAATTCAAAACAGCCTCGGCGGCCTGCTCGGGACTGCGTTTTCCCTCCTCCGGTCGGCTCGTGAGATAGCGCCCCAGCAAGTGCTGATCCGCGTAGATGGCATCGGCAATTTCGTTGGCCGCCTTCAGGTATTTTTCGAGCAAATTGGGCGGCACGAAAAGCGAATCCGCCGTATTATCAAAGCCTTCCCCGCCCGCCGCATCAGCCGGAAATCCCCGCCCTGGCTGAAAGTTGATCCCGAACAAATCCCGCACGGTGTAATTGTATTCGTTCCGGTTGAGGCGCCGAATCGTCGTGCGACCCGGATTGCGCGGCACCTGCCCCGTCGCCACCAAGTCGGCAATGTGCCGGAGCGCCTCACTCAGCGTCTTCTCCTCCTCCGCCGTCGGAAACTCCTCCGCATCAAAGGGCGGCATCTCTCCGCCGTGAACCTGCTCAGCCGCCCGTGCAAGCAGCTCGTGCGCCTCGAAAGCCTCCTCCTGCGTCTTGATTTGGTGGAACTCGATCCCCCCGTCGTTGTTCTCAGCCCCGTGGCAGGAATAACAATACTTCGCCAACAAAGGCATCGCCTCACGCTCGAAATCGGGCGCGCCCAACACCGGCAAGACACAGAAAATGATGAGCAAAAAAATTTTCACAGCAAACACGCCCCCGGCTGGCAGCCCCACAGCCACCCACCTCCGGGATACTCAAACTACCCCCACCCCGCCCCCATTCTTACGCCCACCCCGTCAATTTCCTCAAAAATCACCTCACCAAAACAACAATGCAACTCCGCCTGTCATAGCAAATCCGAGCAGTGGGCTTCTAATCCGCTGCTCTCTTAACATCAGCCCTCCGGTCCGCGCGGGGGTGGGCGGACTGGGGTGACTTTACTTACCGGCCATTTTTCCCCAGGAATCCCGGAGGGTGACGATGCGGTTGAGCACGGGTTTTTCCGGGCTGTGATCCTGCTCGTCGGCACAAAAATAACCGAGTCGCTCGCACTGCACGCGTTCGCCGGGCGAGAGCCTCGCCAGGGAAGGCTCGAGGATGGCCCCGCTGATGATTTGCAGGGAACCCGGGTTGAGCGCCTGGAGGTAACCGCCCTCCACCGCATCCGGGTTTTCCGCCGAAAAGAGCCGGTCGTAGAGGCGCACTTCCCCCCGCACGGCGTCCAGCGCGCCCACCCAGTGAATGGCCGCCCGGCACTGCACGCCCTCCGGCGCGTCCTTGCCAATGGTGTCGGGAATGAACTGACAGCGCACTTCGCTCACGCGACCGTCGGCCTCTTCATCGTGCCCCTCGTATTGCAAAATGTAGGAACCGCGCAAACGCACCGCGCCGCCGGGCTTGAGGCGGAAGTATTTTTTCGGAGCATCGACCATGAAGTCCTCGCGCTCGATCCAAAGTTCGCGGCTCATGCGCAGGGTCCGGCTTCCCGCCGATTCGTCCTTCGGGTGATTGGGCAACGCGACCTCTTCGCTCTCCCCTTCCGGGAAATTCGTGACCACGATCTTGAGTGGATCAAGCACCGCCATTTTCCGCAAAGCCTTCTCGTTCAGGAAATTCCGAGTCTCAAATTCCAACAAGGCGAGATCCGTCAGCGAGCCCTGTTTCGTGATCCCGAGTCGCGCCATGAGCGCCCGGATGACCTCGGGGGGAATCCCGCGCCGGCGCATTCCGGACAAGGTCGGCATACGGGGATCGTCCCAGCCGGACACGTGCCCGCCTTTGACGAGATCGAGCGATTTCCGCTTGCTCGTCACGGTGTAAGCCAGATTCAGGCGGGCGAACTCGATCTGCCGGGGGCGCGAGGGCACCGGGCAGTTCTCGACAACCCAGTCGTAGAGCGGCCGGTGGTTCTCGAATTCCAAGGTGCAAAGCGAGTGTGTCACCCCTTCCTTGGCATCCTCCAGCGGATGGGCGAAATCATACATCGGGTAAATGCACCAGGCGTCACCCGTGTTGTGGTGGCTCTGGTGAATGACGCGGTAGAGGACGGGATCGCGCATGTTCATGTTCGATGAACTCATGTCGATTTTCGCCCGCAAGACCGCTCCGCCGTCGGGGAATTCCCCCGCTTTCATGCGCGCGAAGGCCTCCAGAGACTCCGCCGCCGGACGCTCGCGAAAAGGCGAGAGCTCACCCGGCGTGTTGACGTCGCCCCGCTGCCGCTTCATCTCTTCCGGCGACTGCTCATCGACATAAGCCAGGCCTTTCTCGATCAAAGCGACCGCGCAGTCGTAGAAAAAATCAAAGTAATCGCTGGCGAAATAAAGATGCTCCCGCCAGCCGAACCCCAGCCACGCGACATCTTTCTTGATGCTCTCGACATACTCCACGTCTTCCTTCGTCGGGTTCGTGTCGTCGAAGCGCAGATGGCAGCGCGCGCCCCGCTCGGCATACTCGTCGGCGAGCCCGAAATTCAGGCAAATCGACTTCGCGTGCCCGATGTGCAGGTAGCCGTTCGGCTCCGGTGGGAAGCGCGTGATGACGCTCTCGTGCTTTCCGCTACTCAGGTCTGCGGCGATGATCTCGCGGATGAAATCCTTCCGGTTTTTCTTGGAATCACTCATGATTTGGCAATTTCTCTCAGTAAATGGCGGCTCATCTCGATGCCCGCCTCGAAGTTGGCCACCGGGAAGTTCTCGTTCGGCGCGTGAATCCGGCAATCCGGCAGCGCCAATCCGAGCATCAGGGTGTCCACCCCCAAAATCTCTTTCATGTCCTGGATGATCGGGATGCTGCCGCCCTCGCGGATGAGGACGGGTTCCCGACCGAAACTCGCTTCCAAAGCCCGTTGCGCCGCTTTTCCGAAGGGCGAATGCGGGTCGCTGGCGTAAGCTTTGCCGGTGTGACCGCGCTCGATCTCCACCCGCACGCCTGCCGGGCAACGCTCCTGTAAATGCCGTTCCACGGCCTCCAAAACGGCCTGTGGATCCTGCCCCGGTACGAGACGACAGCTCAGCTTGAACATCGCTTCCGCCGGCAGGACGGTCTTCGATCCCTCCCCCTGATAGCCGCCGCCAATGCCGTTGACCTCGATCGTAGGACGCGCCCACAAACGCTCCGCCGAGCTGTAACCCGGCTCGCCAAAGACCTCCGGCGAACCCGTCACAGCCAGAAAATCGGCATCCGTCGCCCCCGGAACCCGCGACCACATCTCGCGTTCCCAATCTTCCAGAGGGACGACGCCATCGTAAAATCCTGCCACCGCGATCTTCCCGGCCTCATCGTGCAGACTCGCGACCAGGCGCGCCGCCGCCGTGGCGGGATTGGCCACCGCTCCACCGTAAACCCCTGAGTGCAAATCACTTTTCGGCCCCTTGACCTTCACCTCCAGACAGGCAATGCCCCGCAGGCCGTAACCCAGCGTGGGCACACCCGGCGCCACCATCCCCGTGTCGGAAACGGCGATGACATCGCAGGCCAACTCCTCGCGATGCTCTTCCAGGAAGGGCACGAGATTCGGCGAACCGATCTCTTCCTCGCCCTCGATCAAGAAAATGACATTCACGGGCAGGTCGCCTTCTTCCTCCAGGGTTTTTTCGACTCCGAGCACGTGCGCGAAGTGCTGTCCTTTGTTGTCCGTGGCTCCCCGCGCCCAGATTTTCCCTTCGCGGATTTCCGGCTCGAAAGGCGCGGAATCCCACAAATGGAGCGGATCGACCGGCTGCACGTCGTAATGACCATAGATCAGCACCGTTTTCTTGTCCGGATCGGGCTCGTTGCGCGCCACGACCACCGGATGCCCCGGAGTTTCGTGGATACGGCTCATCAAGCCCATCTCCAAAAACTGGCGATGCAAAAACTCCGCGCACTCCCGCACATCGCCCGCATGCTCCCGGGCCGTCGAGACGCTGGGAAATCGCAAAAGCTCGAAAAGTCGTTCCAAGTCCGCTGTCATGACCAAGCAATGCCCCCTTCCCGCCCGTCAGGCAAGATGAATCCACGAGGAATCATCAAAGCCTTCAGTCAGCGGGGAGCCGGGACCTTGCTCCACTGCGCAAGAGCCAAAACCCGGGCTTCGCGACCACCTCCCCGACCATTCTTCTTCTCCCGCCTCCTCAGCGCCGTTGCTCCTTCGGCACAAAGCGGTTGAAGACCGAGCCGGGGATCGACTCGCGGTTTTCCAAGACCCAGTTCGTCACGGCCTGCCGGTCCTGCCGGGCCCAGCGACCGAGGGTTTCGTTGTAATAGCGGGCCTGATGACCTTGTGATTTGATGGAAGCGACCACCGCCAGGGCTTGCTCGGGATCACGTTGCGCGGCCTCCCGCACGAAGCGGATGCGCGCCCCGTCGTAGGCCTCCCCCTCGCCCAACTGCGTGAGCCAGCGCGCGCCCTCCTCGGGATCGACCTGCCCCAAACGCCGCGCCACTCCTTCCGCCGCTTCCGATCTCGTATCTTCCGGCAGGCGCTCAACCCAGCCTTTCGCCGCGTCCAAATCCTGATAAGCCCAACGCTCGGTGACTTCTTCCGCCGCTTCCTTCCGCGCTTCGACATCCTTGATATTCTCCGCCCACTGGCTCGCGGCCACGACATCCCGTTGCGCAAGGCGATCGGCCAGGCTATTGGCGGCGTAATTGCGCAGCCCTCCTTCTTCCACCGTTTCCAGCCAGTCCATGGCGTAATCGCCCCCCTCTTTCACCACTTCATGGAAGACGCTGCGGATGGCCTGCCCGCGCGTGTGGCTCTTGGGCAATTGCTGCAAAGTGAGCAAAGCCGCCTTCGGATCCTGTCGCGAAATGCCGCGCACCAGCCCGACCATCCAGTTATTCACCCGCCCGTCGTCTTCCAGTTCATTGACGTAATCGACCGCCGAAGCCGGATCAGCCATGGCCCAGGCTCCAATGACCGTTTCCTTCGCCCAGTCATCAGCCCCGATCTCCGCGATGTAATCGACCGCCGCGATGGGATCCTGCTTGACCCAGCCGTGCAACAACATGGCGTATTCCGAACGGTGATCTTCCATCAAACCTCCCTCAGCGCGGAATTTTTCCATCACCCCACGGTATTCCGAGGCACTCAACTGGTCCACCAACTGGATCATCTGCCGGTTCCGCTCGATCGGGTCGTTCAGCTCGGAAATTTCCTGCAAATACGACACCGCCTGCGCCACCCGTGTCTCGCCACTGCCCTGTAGATCAATTTTCCCCCCACCGGAAAGCCGAATCATGCCGGACGCCGACCGCTTCTCCTCATCGCCTCCCCCCGCCGCAGCCGCCGCGCG